>CANGRN010000081.1 GCA_947455695.1 Alphaproteobacteria bacterium | reverse complement strand
GGGATCGTCCGCCAGCACGGTCAGCGCCGTGCCAGGCGTCAGCTTGGCCAGCGCCTTCTTCGCCAGCAGCGCGGGCAGGGGGCATTTGAGGCCGCGAAGATCCAAGGTCTCATCCATGCCATTATCTTGATTAGAAGTGGGGCGCGGCTCAAGCTGCGGATGGGAGAAATGCTTTGGGCCTCATAAGCGCGGTCAAGCGCGAAGCCATCTATCTGGGCAGCATCGCGCGCACCTTGTGGCTGCTGCGCCTGGTCAAGCCCCATTCCACCCGCAGCATCGTGGACATCGTGGAGGGTCAGGCGCGGGCGCGGCCCGGCAACGCGGCGATCCTTTTTCAAGATCAAGTGATGACCTACGCGCAGCTGGACGGCCGCGCCAACCGCTATGCCCATTGGGCCATGGCACAAGGTATTGGGCGCGGTACGCCGGTGGCGCTGCTGATGGAAAACCGGCCCGACTTCATCTGCGCCTGGCTGGGCATGTTCAAGGTCGGGGCGCAGGTGGCGCTGATCAATATCAACCTGGTGGGCGCGGCCCTGGCCCATTCCATCAATGTCTCGGGTGCGCGCCACGCCATTGTCGGCGCCGAGCTGGTGCGCAATTTCCTGGATGCGCCGTTCGAGGCGCCGCCCGCCCTGTGGGTCGAAGGTGTCGATCCGCTGGACGGCGAGGCCGGCAATCTCACCAGCGCACTGGCGGCGGCGTCGGAGCAATCGCCCGGCAAAGCGGCGCGCGAAGGCGTCACGCTGAAGGATCGTGCCTTCTTCATCTATACGTCGGGCACCACCGGCCTGCCCAAGGCAGCCAATTTCAGCCATATGCGCATGCTGTTCATGATGACCGGCTTTGTCGGGGCGCTGCGGCCCAACGCCAGCGACCGCATCTATGATCCCTTGCCGCTCTATCATTCTACCGGTGGGGTGTGCGCGGTGGGACTGGCCTTCCTGTCGGGCGGGGCACTGATCATCAAGCGCAAATTCTCGGTGCATGAGTTCTGGAGCGATGTGCACACCTACGGCGCCACCATGTTCGAGTATATCGGCGAGCTGTGCCGCTATTTGCTGAACGCGCCGTCCTCGCCGCTGGAGCGCGGTCACAAGGTCCGCGCCATCACGGGCAACGGATTGCGGCCTGAAATCTGGCGCCAGTTCCAGGAGCGCTTCGCGATTCCCCGCATCGTGGAGTTCTACGGCGCCACCGAAAGCAATGTCTCGATGCTGAATTACGACGGCACGGTGGGCGCGGTGGGCCGGGTGCCCGATTACCTGGAATGGCTGCTGCCATCCCGCGTGGTGCGCTTTGACGTGGAAAAGGAAATGCCGGTGCGCGGACCCGACGGTCTCTGCATCGAATGCCAGGCCGACGAAGTGGGCGAGGCGATCGGCGGCATGTCCAAGCGCGCGGGGCGCGAGTTCGAGGGCTATACCAACCGCGCCGAAAGCGACAAGAAGATGCTGCGCGACGTCTTCCAGAAAGGCGATACCTGGTTTCGCACCGGCGACCTGATGCGCCGCGACACGCACGGCTATTTCTATTTTGTCGATCGCATCGGCGACACGTTCCGCTGGAAGGGCGAGAATGTCTCCACCGGCGAAGTGGGCGAAGCGCTGGCGGCCGAGCCCGGCATCCTGGAAGCCAATGTCTATGGCGTGACCGTGCCCGGCATGGATGGCCGCGCCGGCATGGCGTCGCTGGTGGTGGACGGCGATTTCCAGCTGGACCGGCTGCCGGAGCATCTGCGCCACCGGCTGGCGCCCTATGCGCGGCCGATCTTCCTGCGCCTGTCACCGCGCATCGATGTCACCGGCACCTTCAAGCAGCGCAAGGTGGACCTGGTGCGCGAGGGCTTTGATCCCTCGGCCATCGCCGATCCGCTGTATGTGATGGACCCGGACACTGGCGCCTACGAGCGCCTGACACGGGAGCGCCACGCGGACATCATCGCCGGGCGCGTTCAGTTTTAAGCGAAGTCCTTCGCCAGCGCGGTGCGCGCTTCGGCTGTCAGCACCGCCATATGGCCGTAATGGGGATGCGAGACGCCCAGCACCACCCGCTCGGTGCCGTTCCGGAAATGCGCGATCTGGTCCGCGGTCAGCTTGAAACGCAGCCAATGGACCGACGATGTCTTGCCGTCCGCGGTGGTGCGGTCGTCATATTCGGTGGGGGTGGCGCGGATGACATCGCCGCCGATTTCCATGAACACGGTTTCCTCGATGCCCCCCAGGGTCAGCAGCACGGCATTGCGGCGCTTCTCGTCCTCGATCTCCAGCATCATGGTGGCAATCAGCTCGTCGCCTTGCGGGATCAGGGGATTGTAGGCCGCCAGCTCGCCGGGAATCTGCTCGTCGCCGCCTTTTTCGATGCGCAGCATTTCCTGCACCTGCAGCCACATGGTGGCGTAATTCTCGAAATAGAAAGTGGCGAAGGGGCCCACCTCGATTCGGCGCAGCTTCTTCATGGGGATCAGGTTGGCCTTCAGCGCCTTGCGCTGCTGGTCATATTCGCCCGGCGACAGGATATCGGCCGGGGTGATCCTACGCATCTCTTCAGACATCTTTTTTCAACCCGAAGGCTCTGGCCATGATCTGGATGGGATGTTCCGGTTCCTTCGCCGGCGTATCGGTGTGCGCCATGATGTGCACCGCGGCCAGCGGGCAATCCGACACGATATGGCCGCGCGCCTTGGCATTGACCGCCTTGAACACCGGCTTGCCGACTTTCACGCCCACGTCATGGGTCGGCTTGACCACGCCAAAAGTGCCGCCATGGCCGGAGCAGCGCTCGACCACATCCACCGGCGTGTCGGGTATCATCTTGAGCATCTCCGCCGCCTTGGGGCCCATATTCTGGGCGCGGGCGTGGCAGGCCAGGTGGACGGTGACACCTTCGGGCAGGGCGGTCATGCCGGTTGGCAATCCATCCTTCTTGGCGACGTCCACGACATATTCGTCAATGTCGAAGGTGTTTTCCTGCACGCGCTTGACGTCGGGATTGTCGGGGCAGATCAGCGCCCATTCGAATTTCAGCATCAACCCGCAACTGGCGGTCAGGGCTACGATATCGTAGCCGTCATCGATCAGCTTGCAGAGCTCCTTCGACACCTTGGCGGCATTCTCCGCGACCCGCGCCAGCTCCGCCTGTTCCAGGAACGGCATGCCGCAGCAGCCGGGATAGGCGACCTTTGTCTCGACCCCGATATGGTTCAGCACGGCGCGGGCATCCATGCCGGTTTCGGGCTTGTTGTAGTTGACGAAGCAGGTGGCATAGAGCGCGGCCTTGCGCTTGCCGAAGGCGGGCGCGGCGCTGTTGATCGTGCCGGCTTCATGCTTGGCCTGGCTGACAAAGGTGCGGCTGGTGAACTTGGGCAATGTGGCCTTGGCGTCGATGCCGGCCACCGCTTCCATCACCGGCCGCGTCAGCTTGTTGTTTTTGTCCGACGCCCAGTTGACCAGCGGCGCAATGGGGCCTGCGAGCGTGCCGTTGCGGTCCATTTCGGCCAGCTGGCGTTGCACGAATTCCGTGTTGCCTTTCTTCGCCTCGACAAAGCGGTGACGCAGCATCAGGTGCGGAAAATCCAGCATGAAGGGATGCGGCGGCACGTAAGGACACTTGGTCATGAAGCACATGTCGCAAAGCGTGCAGGCTTCCACGACCGGCTTGAATTCCTCGGACTTCAGATGCTCGACCTCTTCGGTCGGGCTATTGTCGATCAGATCGAACAGGCGCGGGAAGGAATCGCACAGATTGAAACAGCGGCGGCAGCCATGGCAGATGTCGAAGACGCGGCGCATCTCCGCATCCAGCTTGGCCTCATCGGCAAAGTCCGGATCCTGCCACTTGATGATTTCGCGGGTGGGTGCACCCAGGCTGCCTTCACCGGTCATGCGGTCCGTTCCAGAAAAGAATGGCCGCGCAAATTTCTTCGCGCGGCCATGTTCATTCGCAAAAAGACTTACTTGCCCAGAGTGTCGAGCGCCTTCTGGAAGCGGCCGGCATGGGACTTTTCGGCCTTGGCCAGGGTCTCGAACCAGTCGGCGATTTCGTCAAAGCCTTCGGTGCGCGCGGTCTTGGCCATGCCCGGATACATGTCGGTATATTCATGGGTTTCGCCCGCGATGGAGGCCTTGAGGTTGGCGTCGGTGGCGCCGATCGGCTCGCCGGTCGCCGGATCGCCCACTTCTTCCAGATATTCCAGGTGACCATGGGCATGGCCGGTTTCGCCTTCCGCGGTCGAGCGGAACACGGCGGCAACGTCATTGTGGCCTTCCACGTCGGCCTTCTGCGCGAAGTAGAGATAGCGGCGGTTGGCCTGGCTTTCGCCGGCAAAGGCCTCTTTCAGGTTTTCCCAGGTCTTGGTGTTCTTGAGTGCGGGCATATGCGCCTCCTGTGGTGAAAAATTCCGGCGCGAGATTGGCCCCGCGGACAGGGCCTGTCAACGAATTAGAACCATTCTAAACTGTGAGAATGACTCGCAGGATGCGGAGTCTTTAAATGGTCGCGCCGCGAGGCCCTCGCTACCGCTCGGGTTCGCGGTCGCTCAGTTACGCCGTACGCGCACCACGACATCGACGCGGTCGACGGACAGGCCGGCCGGCGGCGCCGGAACGCCCGCCACCGCGATGCTTTCGCCGGGAATGTCGATCAGCAGGCCTTCTTTTTCGACAAAGAAATGCTGGTGGTCGCCGGTGTTGGTGTCGAAATAGCTGCGCGCCGCATCCACGATCACCTGCCGCAGCAGGCCCGCCTCGGTGAACTGGTGCAGGGTGTTGTAGACGGTGGCCAGCGAAACCTTCACGCCGGTCTGGGCGACTTCGTCATGCAGGCTTTCGGCCGTCACATGCCGGTCGCCGCTCTGGAACAGCACACCCGCAAGCTCCACCCGCTGGCGGGTGGGCCGCAGGCCAGCTTCGCGCAGGCGCGCAATGGCCTGGGCGCTCGTGTCCTTCGGTTCGCGCAATGCTTTGGCCATGGGCCGTTTTCCTCGTACCGCGCTGCCGGCCCAATACTGTAAGGGGGGCGGCAACCCTGCTAGACTATGAAGGTTATATGTTAGAATCTTTCTAAGCAACAAGCTTGGCGTTTCAGAGGTAGCCCGCCCCCCCGTTTTCGGGTAGGGAACCCCCAAGGAAACGCCGTAGTTTCTAGAGTGTTTTCAAGGAAGAACCGCCCGTGGACCAGCCGTCGCGCCCATCCAGTTATGACCTTCAGGGCCTGTTGGCCTGTGCCCGTGGCGAGCTGTTCGGGCCGGGCAATCCCCAGCTTCCGTTGCCCCCCATGCTGATGTTCGACCGCATCACCTCCATCACCGCCGACGGCGGCGAGGACGGCAAGGGCCAGATGATTGCCGAGTTCGATATCAACCCCGACCTCTGGTTCTTCAAATGCCATTTCGAAGGCGACCCCGTCATGCCCGGGTGCCTCGGCCTGGATGCCTTGTGGCAGATGGTCGGCTTCTTCCTGGGCTGGATGGGCGGCCTGGGCCGCGGCCGCGCCCTGGGCGTGGACGAGGTAAAGTTCACCGGCATGGTGCTGCCCACCGCCAAGAAGATCACCTACATCGTCAACCTCAAGCGCGTGATCATGCGCAAGCTGGTGCTGGGCATCGCCGATGGCATCATGAAGGTGGACGGCAAGGTCATTTATGAAGCCAAGGGCCTGCGTGTTGGCCTGATCACCGACGCGGCTGCCGCCCTTGCCGCCCAGCCGGCCCCCGCCTCCGCCTGAGTTTTTCGAGGATCGCATGAGAAGAGTGGTCGTTACCGGCCTCGGTATTGTTTCTTCCATCGGCAACAATGCCGACGAAGTCACCGACAGCCTGCGCAATGCGCGTTCGGGCATCGTCGCTGCCGAAGATTATATTCGCCTGGGCTTTCGCTCCCAGGTGCATGGCTCGCTGAAGATCAACCTGGATGAGGTGGTGGACCGCCGTGCCCGCCGCTTCCAGGGCGACGGCGCCGGCTATTGCTGGGTCGCGATGAACCAGGCCATCGCCGATGCGGGGCTGGAGGAAAAAGATATTTCCAATCCACGCACCGGCTTGATCGTCGGCTCGGGCGGCCCCAGCACCAAGGCCATCGTGCAGGCTGCCGACATTACCCGCCAGAACAATTCGCCCAAGCGGGTGGGACCTTTTGCGGTGCCCAAGGCGATGTCCTCGACCGTCAGCGCCAACCTGTCCACCTGGTTCAAGACCAAGGGCTACAATTATTCCATCTCCTCGGCCTGCTCGACCTCGGCCAACTGCATCGGCAACGCCTTCGAGCTGATCCAGTGGGGCAAGCAGGACATGATGTTCGCCGGCGGCGGCGAGGAGTTGGACTGGACCCTGTCCGAACTGTTCGACGCCATGGGCGCGATGTCGTCCAAGTATAACGCCTCGCCGGAAAACGCCTCGCGCGCCTATGACAAGGACCGCGACGGCTTCGTCATCAGCGGCGGCGGCGGCATCCTGGTGCTGGAAGAACTTGAACACGCCAAGGCGCGCGGCGCCAAGATCTATGCCGAAATCATCGGCTATGGCGCCACCTCCGATGGCTATGACATGGTTGCGCCTTCTGGCGAAGGGGCCGTGCGCTGCATGAAAATGGCGCTGGGCGGCTATCATGGCAAGATTGATTATATCAATCCGCATGCCACTTCGACACCGGTCGGCGACATCAAGGAAATCGAGGCGATCCGCGAAGTGTTCGGCTCGGAAGACAAATGT
>CANGRN010000080.1 GCA_947455695.1 Alphaproteobacteria bacterium | reverse complement strand
GCCTCGAAACGCCCATTGGCGACGAGGAAGACAGCCATCTGGGCGACTTCATCCAGGATCCCAATGTGGTCCTGCCGATCGATGCCGCCATCCAGGCGAACCTGCGCGAGACCACCACCCGCGTGCTGGCGACCCTGACGCCGCGCGAAGAGCGCGTGCTGCGCATGCGTTTCGGCATCGGCATGAATACCGATCACACGCTGGAAGAAGTCGGCCAGCAGTTCAGCGTCACCCGCGAGCGTATCCGCCAGATCGAAGCCAAGGCCCTGCGCAAGCTCAAGCACCCGTCGCGCTCGCGCAAGCTGCGGTCGTTCCTGGATAACTGATGCTTCTGACCCTGCTTAAAGGCAAGATTCACCGCGCCACGGTGACCCAGTGCGACCTCAACTATGAGGGCTCCATCTCGGTGGACAGCGCGCTGCTGGAACGCTCCGGCATCCTGCCGCATGAACAGGTCGATGTGCTGAACATCAACAATGGCGAACGCTTCACCACCTATGCCATCCCCGCCGCCGCGGGCTCGGGCGTGATCGGCATTAATGGCGCCGCTGCGCGCCTCGCCCAAAAGGGCGATCTTGTCATCATCGTCGCCTATGCCCGCATGGAAGAGGCCGAGGCCAAGACATTCCAGCCGCGCGTGCTGCTGGTGGATTCGAACAACAAGCCGCAGGGGCCTGCCCTGCGAATACTGGAAACCTGAGAACATATGCCTCCCCGCAAAGACGACGAAAAATTCTCCAACCGCATGGAAACGGCCGCCAAGGCGCGCGCCGAGATGCTGGCCAAGGCCAAGGCCCGGGCCGAAGCCGCCAAGGTCAATTTCGAAGCCAAGGCGGGTGAGCGCCTGGCGATTGCCGCCGCGCGCGAGGAACGCGCCAAGCAGCGCGCCGAGGAAAAGCGCCTGGCCGCCATCGAGGCCGAAAAGCGCCGCGCCGAGGAAGAAGAACAGCGCCGCCTGGCCGAGATCGAGGCCAAGGCCCAGGCCGAGCGCGAGCATGAGGAACGCATCCGCGCCCAGGAAGCGCTGGAAGCCGAGCAAAAAGCCAAGCGCGACGCCCGCTATGCCGCCCGCAAGGCCGGCAAGAAAAAGGGCAGCCGTTACTAGGATTCTTCAGGACGCCGCGCCGGTGCGCGGCGTCATTGCCGCGGAACTTTCACGGGCCGCGATTTTTCCATTCCCAATCACCCGTCCTCGAGTCTAAGCTTTTGGGCCGGTTGAGTTTTGCTCCCGCATGAAATGGCCGCCCGCGCCGAAGTTCCCGCTTCGCCCGGTCCTGTTAGAAACCGTCAAAGAGAAGGGCGATGCCGCATGGCGTTCGTGGAAGACAAGTCGTTCAAATATCCCGCCGAGGATGAGTGCCTGGTGCGCCGTCTGGGTTCGGGCGTGATCGCCGCCTGGCCGGGCCTGCCGCCCGAGGCGCGCGCCAAGATCATGGAACAGGCGCAGGTCGCCTGGGACCGGGAGCATTTCGTCTCCAAGCTCCCGGCCAAGCTGGAAGCCATCATCAAGCGGCGCGGCTGATTTCTCGACCCTCCCCTTGAGGAGGGTGAAGATCAGACGAGCGCCGCCAGCAGCACCATGACCAGGCCCGCGATGGATGCGCCCCAGATCAGGGTGCGCACCACCGGGATGCCGGCGGCATAGACCGGCACATAGACCAGCCGCGCCCAGAAATAGATCTGCGCCCCCAGTGCCGAGTTCGCGCTGGACTTGCCCAGCAACGTCACCGCCAGCACCGCCACGGCGAAGAAGACGAACGTCTCCTTGAAATTTCCGAAGGCCCGCAGCATGCGCGCCGCCAAGGGGCTGACCGAGGGCGCGGGCAGGTCGCGCGCGCTCATATTGTATGTCAGGCCTTGGTCCCTGGTGGCCAGGGTCGTGGCGGTGATCAACTGCGCCAGCCCCAGAATCACGGCCCAGCACAGCATCTGGATTTCGATCGAACCGGCGAAGATGTTCATGACGTCCTCCCTGTTGTTATTGGTCGTTGCGATAATTGAAGCTCACGGAGATGCGCCGTCCGCGTGCGGCATTGGGCTCGACGCCGTGGCGCAGCCAGCTTTCCCATAACAGCAGCATGCCGGGCTTAGGTGTCACGTCCACGAAGCTGCGGTTCTCGGGCCGCGCATTGGCCTTGCGCAGCGGGGCTGCCATCATCATCGGCAGGCGCGGGTCTTCAAAGCGGATGGCGCCGGACCTGGGCGGAACCGTCACATAGTAAGTGCCGCTGATCACCGAATGGGGATGGATGTGCGGGGTATGCACCGCGCCTTTCTCCATGACGTTGACCCACAGGCTGTCCAGCACCAGCTTCTTGCCCGCCAGATCGAACTGCAGCTCGCGGGCGAACTTCCTGACATGTCCCGAAATGGTGCGCTCCAGCTCGGCAAAGATACTGGCCCGGAGGGGCAGGTCGTTCAGCGAGGCATAGGACGTATAGCCGCCATAGCCATGGTCCCTGGACCAGCGGCGGCCCGCCAGATCCTCGTCCGCCAGGCCCAGGCAGGTCTGCTCCAGGCCCTGAAGCCTGGGTAGTTGCGCCTTATAGAGCCGGGTGGGAAACAGGATCTGCGACATCGCCTTGTCTTTGTTCTGGTTAGCGAGATTTTGACCATTGGGCGGCTAAGCTTGCCGGGTTGTCAAATAGTAGAGTTGGGCGGGGGCTCAAATGGATACCATCATGCGCGTACCAGTTACTGCTGCAGTGTTTGCCGCCATGGCCGTTCTTCTGTCCGGCTGCATCGCCTATGACGCCGCCAGCACCGTGGTCAGCGCGGGTTCGGCCGTTGTGGGCGCCGGCACTTCGGTGGTCGGCGGTGTTGGCGATGTCGTGACATCGCCCTTCGACAGCGACGAACCGAAGAAGAAGTAAGTTTATTTTGGTCGCTCCGGCTCTCGCCGACGCTCCTTAGAACTTATCCTTGCGCGCGCGGATTTCGCCGAACACGGCGACGTCGCCTGCCTTCTCCATGCCCAGCGACTTGCGGATTTCCGCGCTGTCCGGCCGCAGGAAGGGATTGGTCTTCTTCTCCAGCCCCAGGGTGGACGGCACGGTGGGTTTGCTCGCCGCCCGCGCCGCATTCACATCATCCATCCGCGCTTTCAGATCGCCATTGCCCGGTTCCAGGGTCAGCGCGAAGCGGCCATTGCTTTGGGTATATTCATGCCCGCACCAGACTTGGGTAGCGTCGGGCAGGGTCATCAGCTTGGACAGGCTGGTCCACATCATCTGGGGATCGCCTTCGAACAGCCGCCCGCAACCCAGGGTGAACAGCGTGTCGCCGGTAAAGGCGTTGCCGTCGATAACAAAGGTGATGGCGCCTTTGGTGTGGGCCGGCACTTCCAGCACCTGAACCTTGCGGCCGTCGAATTCCCACCCCGTGGATTCATCGACCCCGATATCCAGCCCCGGAATGCGCGCGGCATCCTTGCCCGGGCCGACAATCTTGGCGCCCGTCTCCTGCTTGAGGTCCAGGTTGCCGCCGCAATGGTCCAGGTGATGATGGGTGTTCAGGATATGGGTCAGCTTCCACCCCGTCCGGGCCAGCGCCGCGCGCACGGGGGCGGCCTCCGACGGATCCACGATGGCGCACTGGTCGCCGGACTTCACCAGATAGGCGTAATTGTCGGACAGGCAGGGAACAATCTCGATCTGGGTCATGAATTCTCCTTGGGCGCTGCACAGTAGCAAAGCTGCATCTTTGAACAACCGTCCCCAGGGCTTAGACTCTGGGTCATGCAGGACGTGCGCGACCTCACCGCTTTTTACGACAAGCCGCTGGGCCAGTTGGCTAGGCGGGTGATCCTGCGCCATGTCGAGAATTTGTGGCCCGACCTGCGCGGCCTGCGGGTGCTGGGCTATGGCTTTCCCATTCCCTACACCCGGCTGTTCACCGGGGCCGAACGCGCGATCGCCGCCATGCCGGCGCCCTTCGGCGCGGTCACCTGGACGCCCAATGGCGACAAGAATGCCGCGCTGGTGTGCGAGGAAGATGCGCTGCCTTTCCCCGACGTGTTCTTTGACCGAATCCTGATCGTGCATGGCCTGGAGTCTGCGGAAAGCCTGCGCCCGCTCCTGCGCCAGCTGTGGCGCGTGCTGGCGCCGGAAGGCAAGATTTTGCTGGTGGCGCCCAACCGCGCCAGTCTGTGGGCCCAGGTCCAGGTGTCGCCCTTCGGTCATGGCCGCCCCTTTTCGCGCATGGAGCTCGACCGTTTGCTGCGCGACGCCTTGCTGGAGCCCTCACGCTGGTCGCGCGCGCTTTATGCGCCGCCCTTTGACGGCATCAGCGGCTCGGGCACCAACTGGGAAAGATTTGGGCGCAAATTCTTTCCCGGCATCGGCGGCCTGCATGTGGTGGAAGCGGCCAAGTCGCTCTATGCCGCCGCGACGCCCAAATTGTCGGTCGCGCAGGTCGCACTGAAGACGGCCCAGGATCTGGGCGCCTAGCTCTTTTTCAGAAGAAACACGCCGCCCTGGGCGAACAGGTTGGGGCCCAGATAGCCATGCGTCAGGCTGGCGGGATTCATCTTGGCCGTGGTGCCATTGTCATTCAGCGCATGGGCCTCCACGATGGTGGCGCCGCATTCGCGCGTCAGGTCGACAAAATCGGCCAGGGTGCACAGGTGAATGTTCGGCGTCGCCCACCAGGAGTAATCCAGCGTGTTGGTGCGCGGCATGCGCCCGCCCGCCAGCAGCGACAACCGCACTTTCCAGTAGCCGAAATTGGGCAGCGAGATCGCCACTCGCCGGCCGATGCGCAGCAAATGATCCAGCACCGCGCGCGGCTTCTCGGTCGCCTGAATGGTCTGGGACAGGATCACCGCATCGAACACCTGGGCGGGATAATCCACCAGATCGGTATCGGCGTCGCCCTGCACCACCGCCAGGCCGCGCGCCACGCAGGCATTCACATTGGCCTGGGAAATCTCGATGCCGCGGCCGTCCACATTCTTGGTCTTCAGATGCTCCAGGAGCGCGCCGTCACCGCAGCCGACATCCAGCACCCGGGCACCGGGACGGATCATGGCCGCGATGGCCGCCAAGTCGGGGCGCAGCTCGCTCATGACAAGTCCTGGGCGGCGTGATTGAGGAAGCCGCGCACGGTGGCGAACATTTCCGGCTCGTCCAGCAAAAAGGCGTCATGGCCCTTGTCGCTCTTGATCTCGACAAAGCTGACCTGGGCGGCCACCGCATTCAAGGCATGGGCGATGCGCTTGTTCTCCACCGGCGGGAACAGCCAGTCGCTGGTGAAGGCGACGATGCAGAAGCGCGCCGAATTCAGGCGGAACACGTCGGACAATTGCCCGCCATGCTCCTCGGCCAGGTCGAAATAATCCATCGCGCGGGTGATGTAGAGATACGAGTTGGCGTCAAAGCGGTCCACGAAGCTGGCGCCCTGGTGATGCAGGTAAGACTCGATCTGGAAATCCGGCGTGAACTGGAACGACTTGGCGTCGCGGTTCTGCAGCGCGCGGCCGAACTTGCGCTGCAGCGCCATCTCCGAGACATAGGTGATGTGCGCCGCCATGCGCGCCACTGCCAGCCCTTTGGCGGGCTTGGTGTTGTGCAACAGATATTCGCCGCCCTGCCAGTCGGGGTCGGCCATAATCGCCTGGCGGCCCACTTCGTGGAACGCGATGTTCTGGGCGCTGTGACGCGCGGCGCAGGCAATCGGCACCACGGCGCGCACGCAGTCGGGATAGGAGGCCGCCCATTGCAGCGCCTGCATCCCGCCCATCGAGCCGCCAACCACCGCCAGCAGCTTGTCGATGCCCAGATGTTCGACCAGGCGCTTTTGCGCCCGCACCATGTCGGGAATGGTGACCACGGGAAAATTCAGGCCCCAGGGATTGCCGTCCGACGGATCGACCTCCGCCGGGCCGGTCGAGCCCATGCAGCCGCCGATGACGTTCGAGCAGATGACAAAGAAGCGGTCGGTATCGATCGGCTTGCCCGGGCCCACCATGGTGATCCACCAGCCGGGCTTGCCGGTGAGGGGGTGATCGGAGGCGACGAACTGGTCGCCCGTCAGGGCATGGCAGATCAGGACGGCATTGCTCTTGTCGGCATTGAGCGTGCCATAGGTCATGTAGGCCACGGTGAACGGCGCCAGCTCGCGCCCGCAGTCCAGCGGCAACGGTGCCTCGAAGGTGACAGCCATGCCGACATCGGCCGATGGCGTGGTCACGGGGCGCAGGAAACGAGGGGCCTCAGTCACGAAATAGCCGTCCTAAATCCTTGGAAAGCGTAGGTAAGGTGCGCCCACACCCCAAGTCAACGAATGGCAGCCCTGCTTTGCTTTTATGATGGCCGCGCCCTATTAAAACCCGGCCTTTTTGATGGGGCGGTCCGGCTCACGCCTAACGCCCATATTGCGAGCCTGCGTTAACCGATGAAGCCCGAGCCCAAACCCGGCGTCCTGGACATTACCGCCTATGTCGGCGGCCGCGCCTCCGCGCCCGGCGCCACCAAGGTGTTCAAGCTGTCGTCCAATGAAAGCCCCCTGGGGCCCAGCCCTGCCGTGGCGGCGTCCTTGGAAGAAGCCCGTGCCAGCCTGGCGCTGTATCCCGAAGGCTCGGCCACCCTGCTGCGCGAGGCGATTGCCGGGGTCTATCACATCGATCCGGCGCGCATCGTCACGTCGGGCGATGGCTCCGACGCCCTGCTCACCATGCTGGCCAATGCATACCTGCAGCCCGGCGATGAAGTGGT
>CANGRN010000079.1 GCA_947455695.1 Alphaproteobacteria bacterium | reverse complement strand
GGCGGCGGCTTTTGACCTAGGCTCCGGCCATGTCGCTCCAGACCCTGATCGCCGTCCTGATCTTCTCCACGGTCATGGCTTTCACGCCCGGGCCCAACAATGCGATGCTGGCCTCGTCCGGTTCGCGCTTCGGGCTGGCGCGCACCCTGCCCCATGCGGCCGGCGTCACATTGGGCTTTCCGGTGATGATCTTCCTGGTCGGGCTTGGCCTGGCCTCGATCCTGCTGGCCTCGCCGCTGCTGCAGCTGGGGATGAAGAGCGTCTCCTGCGCCTATCTGCTGTGGATGGCGTTCCAGATTGCGCGCAGCGATTCCACAAAGGAAAGCCGCGGCAAGGACAGGCCGCTCACCTTCCTGCAGGCCGCCGCCTTCCAGTGGATCAATCCCAAGGCCTGGCTGATGGCGGTGGGCGCGATCTCGGCCTACACCACGGCAAGCGGGCGGCTGTATCTGGAAGTCGCCATCATCGCCGTTGTCTCCCTGGTGGTCAGCATCTTCAGCACCCTGACCTGGGCCGCCTTCGGCGCCGGCATCCGCCGCTGGCTGCGCAGCCACACCGCGCTGCGGCTGTTCAACATCGCCATGGCGCTGTCGCTGGTTGCCTCGATGGTCCCGATCCTGCTGGAAATCGCCCAAGCCCTGAAATGAAAAACCCCGCGGGATCGCTCCCGCGGGGTTTCATTCACGTCGCCGGTTTAGCGGCGATAGGGATTGTTCGGACGGCTGTCGCGCCAGTTCGGCGCGCCGTCATTGTCCCGGTCGCGGTCGAAACGATCCGGAATTCCATCATGGTCGCGATCATGACGATAGCCGCGATAGAAATGGTTCACGTAATTGGCCCGATACCATTCGCGTTCGCGCTCATGGCGCCAGGCATGCCAGCGATGGCCACGATCATAGTAGCCATCATTGTAGCCGATGGCGACATCACCCATGCGGAACGAAAAGCCGCTGGGCTGGGCCGAGGCAGGCACGGTTGCCGTCATCGCGGCACCCGACAGCAGACCGGCAGCCAGGATAATCTTGAGAGTGGTCTTCATGAACGCTCCTTTGCAAATGAACCAAAGGCCCGGTGTGCCCGGACCAACAGGCCCGTCCGCTCAGTAGAACGCCGCCGCTTCCTGAAAGTTACGCAATGTTTGCGGCCGGCCTAGATGCCGCCGCCGTCGGTCAGGTGGATACCGCACTCATCCTTGTCCAGCCCGGCCCAGCGGCCGGCCCGGTAATCCTCGCCCGCCTGGACGCGGCGGGTGCAGGGCATGCAGCCGATGGAGGGATAGCCGTCTTCCACCAGTGGATGGGGCGGCAGCTTGTTGCGTTCGGCAAAGGATTCCAGCTGCTGCAGGTCCCACTGCCACAGCGGATTGAACCGGTAGCGGCCATCATGGAATTCCACCGGCAGCATGTCGGCGCGCTCGCGGGTCTGGAAGCGCTTGCGCCCCGTCACCTGCGCCCGGAACGGCGCCAGCGCGCGCGCCAGGGGAATGGTCTTGCGGAAGTCGCAGCAGGCATCGGCATTGGTCGACCACAGGCTGCCTTCGGGATCCTTCTGGGTGCGGTCGTCCAGCGAGGGCGACAGCGAACGCACATCGCCCAAACCCAGCACGTCCTGCAGCCGGTCGCGATAGCGCAAGGTCTCGCCGAACAGCTTGCCGGTATTGAGGAACAGGATGGGCGTATTGGGATCGATGTCGGCCACCAGCTTCAGCAGCACGGCGCTTTCGGCGCCGAACGACGACACCACTGCGGTCTTGCCGGCGAATTCGCCGGTCAAAGCCAGCTCCAGAATGCCGTGCGCGTCGCGGCCCGCCGCCTTGTCCTGCAGCTCTTTCAGGTACGCGGGATTTTCTTCGACGGCCTGCGGACGCAGGCCCCGCTTGGTGTCGATGACAGTCACGTTGTTCATAGCCAGCCCATCCGCGCGATCATCTCGCGCACATTCTGGGAAATCTCGCGGGGCGACAGCCCCTGGCTGCGCCACTTGGCGCGCGCCAGTCCCAGTTCCTTCAGCCGCAAGGTCCATTCCGGGCCGAACTGGGCGGCCAAGGTTTCGCGCAGGACGCGGGCTAGGCCCGGCGCATGCCCGCCGGTCGAGGCGGTCAGCAGCAACTCGCCCCGGCGCACCATGGCCGGAACGTGGAAATCGCACAGGGGCATCACGTCTTCGACATTGACCAGAACGCCCAGGCGCCGGGCGCGGATGGCGATCTCGCGGGCCTCCCCCTCGGGGATACCGGCGACGAACAGGACCTGCAGGGAGGCCAGAAGATCGTCAGGGACAGGCTCGGGCAGCAGCCGCACTTCCACCCCGGCCTCGGCCAGCAAGGCGGCCCTGCGGTCGCGCTCAGGCCCACGGCCGGCCAGGCCGGTCTTGAGATTGACGGGGTTCAGGACAAGGGGAAGCATCAGGCCCTCTCAGGTGCAGAGAGGTATGCCCCGAGGGGGTAAAATGCAAGTTTCAGGTGGGGAATAAATAATTCTACGTCAAATATGACGTATTAATAGCCCTTCAGCAGGTCGACCACGGAAACCGCGATCTTGTCGCCCTGGATCTGGATCTCGCCCTTCGCCACCGGCTTGTCATTGGCCAGGATGGTCACCGGGTCGTCCTGATGGGTATCCAGCTCGATCACCGCGCCGCGGCCCATGCGCAGCAGCTGGTGCATGGGGATCACCGAGCGGCCCAGCACGACCGAGATCTCGACTTTGACATTATCGACATTGGACGCCATGGGCAGTGCCCTTACATTGGTGGAAGCCCGGCCCGCCTGCCGGAACATGGTTTCGGAAAGCTTAATTTGGACGCCCCCGTAAAGACCGCCCCGAAGGCCGAAGTCGCGTGGAAGATCAGCGACCAGCCGGTGCCCTACCCCGAGGCGCTGGCCGCCATGGAAGCCCGCGCCGCCGCCATCGCCGACGGCACGGCCGGCGAGCAAGTCTGGCTGCTCGAGCATCCGCCCATCTACACCGCCGGCACCAGCGCCAACGACGCCGATCTTCTGGAGGCGCGCTTTCCGGTTTACCGCACCGGTCGCGGCGGCCAGTTCACCTATCACGGGCCGGGCCAGCGCGTGGGTTACGCCATGCTGGACCTGAAGACCCGCACGCCGGATGTGCGCGCCTATGTGCGCGACCTGGAGCAATGGCTGATCGAGACCCTGGCGCAGTTCAACGTCAAGGGCGAGCGGCGCGAGGGGCGTGTCGGCATCTGGGTCCAGCGCGGCCTGCGCGAGGACAAGATCGCGGCCCTGGGCGTGCGCATCAAGCGCTGGGTCACCCTGCATGGCGTGGCGCTGAACGTGGAGCCGGACCTGTCGCATTTCTCCGGCATCGTGCCCTGCGGCGTCACCGCCCATGGCGTCACAAGCCTGGCGGACCTGGGGATCCAGGTGTCGATGGCGGACGTAGATGTGGCGCTGATGCAGAGTTTCAAGAAGATTTTTGGCTAGTCATTTCAAAAGGGGGAATTTCATGCCGCGCGTATCCGCTGCTTTCTTCATGACAGGTGCTTTGTTTCTCGCAATGGGAATGTGCTGGGGCATCGCCATGGCGGTGTCGCAGAATTTCGCGCTGGCGCCGGCGCACGCCCATCTCAATTTGCTGGGCTGGGTGACCATGTCGATCTACGGCACCTTCTATGCCTTGACCCGCGAGACCTTCTCGCCGCGCCTGGCCTGGATCAACTATGCCTGCGCCACTTTGGGCGTTGTCACCATGATCCCTTCCCTGGCGATCATGCTCAGCACGGGCAACACCGCACTGGAGCCGGTGGTGGGTATCGGCAGCCTGCTCAGCCTGATCGCTTTGCTGGTCTTCGCGTTGTCCGCGTTTCGCGAGTTAAAGCGTCCGCGTTAGAGCGAGGGCCTGCGGATAAAACCCTTCTCGGCCGGCGGTTCGGAGTTGTGAAGATCCACGGCGCTGACCTTGGCGCCCTGCGGACCCCGGGTTGCGTTGGTGACGAAAATCTCCACCGCCTTGGTGGGACCGGAGACAAGGGCTTCCACCGATCCATCGGAGCGGTTGCGCACCCAGCCATCCAGATTCTGCTGCTGTGCGGCCATCACCAGGAAATCGCGAAAACCGATGCCCTGGACAAAGCCATGCACATGCACCCGCATGGAGGTAATATCGTCGCTCACACACATCTCCTGCGGCAAAAGAAAAGCTCGCATCTAACATAGTCAGCCCTATTCTCCACACAAGATGGCTTCCTTTCCCCGCACCCTTTCCCTGGCCGTGTTCCGGGCCCATATCGAAAATGGCCTGTCCGTGGCCATCGGGGTGGGGCTGACCGGCGTCACCATCGGCTGGGCGTTGGGCTTTACCGCCGCCGTGGCCGCCGCCAGCGGCGCGGTCTGCGTTTCCATCTCCGACCGTACCGATCCCCTGCGCCAGAAGGCCTGGATCATGGGCTTTGCCTTTCTCAGCGCCGTGTTCTTCACAGGCCTGTCGGGCTTTGCGCGCTTCGACACCACGGCCTTCGTCATAGCCACCGCCTTTGTGGGGCTGTGGGCCGGGTTGATCTCGGCTTACGGCAAGTGGGTGATGAGCCTGGCGATGACCAGCGTGCTGGCCTTCGTCTTCGCCATGGGCCAGAGCTTTGCCACCCCATCCGACGTGGCCGATCACCTGATGCTGACGGTGCTGGGCGCGTTCGGCTACACCGTCTATGCCGTGCTCGTCGCCTGGCTGTTCGACGACCGGGGCCGCCGTCTGCTGCTGGCCGAGGCGATGCATGCCTTTGCAGCCTACCTGCGGGCCAAAGCCGCCCTCTACAATCCCGACACCACCGGCCATGGCGCCTTCCGCGCGCTGATCGACGCCCATGCCGCGCTGGCCGACCGGCTGCAGGTGGCGCGCGACAGTCTTTTCGCGCGTCGTTCGCACAGGATGCAGCTCAAGCGCATCGACACGCTGATTGCGCTGCTGGATGCGTTCGAGACCGTACTGTCGTCGGACGCGGACCTGGAAGCGCTGCGCCACGCGCCGCAGCGCGAGCTGATGTGGCGGCTGAACAAGTTCGTCAGCCAGATGGCCGAGGAAGTCGAACGGCTGACCCTGGCGCTGCGCTTCCGCCATGGTCACACCACGCCCCTGCGCCATGCCGAGGATGCGCGCCAGTTGCAGGACGCGGTGGCGCAGGCGCACGGGGCCACGCCGGACGATCCGATCGTGCACGCCTTCACCGCCACCACCAACAAGCTGGTGCTGGCCGACAGCTATATCGCCACCCTCGCCACGGTGCTGGACGATGCCACCCAGCCTTCCACCCTGGCGGCGGGGCTGGACCTGGACCTGTTTCGCCAGGATTCGCCGCGCGGAATCACCGTGCTGCTGAACCAGTTTCGCTGGCACAGCCCTGCCCTGCGCTATGCCATCCGCCTGTCCCTGGCCATGACGGTGGGGCTGGGGCTGACATTGGTCTTTCCCCGCTTCGCCCATGCCAACTGGGTGCTGCTGACCATCGCCCTGATCATGCGCGCCAATTACAGCGTCACCAGCCAGCGACGCTGGGACCGCGTCACCGGCACATTGATCGGCTGCGCCCTGGCGGTGACCTTCATCAACACATTGCCCGCGCCGGTGCTGCTGCTGTTCATCGTGCTGGCGGTGGGCACCAGCCATGCCTATGGCCTGGTGGCGTATCGGGTGACGGCCGTGGGCGCGTCGATCTCCTCGCTGCTGCTGTTGCATTTCGTCGATCCGCTGGTCCATCCGCAATTCTTCGAACGCATCGTGGATACCCTGATCGGCGCCGGGCTGAGCTGGGCCTTCAGTTATCTGCTGCCCCACTGGGAGCGGGACGACCTGCCCCACACCGTGCGCGGCCTGCTGGCGGCCGATGCCGGCTTTGCCGACGCGGCACTGCGGCTGAAACATTCCTCCCAGCGCTACCGCCTGGCGCGCAAGAAGACCCTGGAAGCGGTGGCGCAACTGTCCGGCGCCATCCGAAGGCTGGCGGACGAGCCCAATACCAACCGCCGCGTGCTGGCATCACTGGGCGAACTGCTGGGCGCCAATTACCTGCTGGCATCCGACCTCTCCTCCATGCCGGTACTGGTGAAGCTGCGGGCACAGGACCTGGATGCCCCTGCGGCGAAAGCCGCCATCGCCGCCACGCGCCAGCGGGTGACCGCACTGCTGAGCCCCGAGGGTGGCGCCGAAGGCATCGATGCCGCCGTGCCCTTGCGCGACAGCCTGGCGGGGATGCATGGCAGCGCGGCGATGGAAGTCCTGGGCCGGCGGCTGGATCACATCGAACATGCCGCGCGCAAGGTGGCGCGGCTGGCGGCGCGTCCGGTCATCGACGGGATTTAATGCCCGTCATCCGACCAGTGCGGCGGATCACTGACCAGCTTGAACACGCCATAGGTTGCGCCCACCGCGATCAGCTGCGGGTTGGAGCCGTTCTGCGGCCCGCCCGATATCGCATGGCTCTGGCCATTGAAGTCGCGGATGTTCAGGGTGCCGTGCCAGCCGATGGTCATGTCGATGGCGCGGCGCTGGGTGTGGCGGCTTTCCAGCGCGGCCGGAAACTGGATCTGGTAGCCCGCCATCATCTGCCGGGCTGCGTCTCGCGCCTTGACGATCGCGCCGCCGCAGGTCCAGTCGATGTTCACGCCCTGCATCGGCGGCACGGCATGGGGGTCCTGGCCGCTGCCACCGATCATGCAGGACCAGTGCATCAGATAGGCACGCTGCGGCGGGCGGTAGGTGTCAGCGATGGAAACCGAAGCGCCGGCCTTGGACAGCTG
>CANGRN010000078.1 GCA_947455695.1 Alphaproteobacteria bacterium | reverse complement strand
ATCATGGCGGGCGCGGACGGCACGCTCTATGAGGGCACGCCCACCGGCATCACCCGCTTCCGGAAGAAGCCATGAGCGGTCCCAGCCGCAGGCTGGTGCTGGGCGCGGCGGCGGCGGGTCTTGCCGCCAACGCGGCACATGCCAAAACCCGCAACGTCACCGAAGGCCTGTCGGGCTTCGCCGTCAATCTCGACACCTGGTTCAAACAGGTGCCGTTCGAGCAGCGCTTTGCGCTGGCCAAAAAGCTGGGCTTCACCGCCATCGAATACTGGTCGGTGGACCGCAAAAACACCGGCGGCAAAGCCGAAACCTGGCGCAAGCAGGCCGATGACAATGGCCTGTCCCTCACCCAGTTCGCCCCCGCCTGGCCGAACTTCGCGGACCCGGCGAACATCCCTGCACTGCTGAAAGTCACCGAGCAGGCCATCGCCGATGCGCGGGTTCTGAACTGCACCCAGTTCACCGTCACCGGCCATGCGCTGGTGGACGGCATGAGCCGCGAGGCGCAGCTGGCGGGCTATACCGCCGGGCTGATGCGCATGGCGCCGCTGCTGGAAGCCGCCGGCGTCACCGCCCTGGTGGAGCCCTTCAACCGGGTCAATCACCTGAACCATCTGCTGAACGGCTCGCAGCCGGCGCTGCCGATGGTGCGCTCGGTGAATTCGCCGCGCGTGAAGCTGCTCTGGGATTTCTATCACATGCAGCTGGAAGACGGCGATCTGATCGAGAAGTTCAACGCGGGCGCCGATCAAGTGGCGCACGTGCAGATCGGTGATGTGCCGGGGCGCCACCAGCCGGGCACCGGCGAGATCAATCATGCCAATCTGCTCCGCGCCGTGCGCGCCGCCGGCTACAAGGGCAAGATCGGGCTGGAATTCATGCCGCTGGACCAGAATGATGCCAAGGCGGTGGACGAGATGCTGGCGCTAAACGTTCCGTAGTTCAGCCCGGCCGCACCGTCAGTCGTGCGCCGCTGACACGGGTTACAAGGACCCTGCTGCCGGATGCCAAAGCCGCGCCGCCTTCCAGGTCTGCAGCCCATTCCTTACCATCCACGAACACCCGGCCCCTGCCCCCGGCAAAGTCGCCCGCCGCCACGCCATCGGCGCCGGTGAGACGCGCGCGTGTGTCGTTGATGTCGCCGCCGCCCAGCACCGTGGCATGGGGAAACAGGCGACGGCCCGTCAGGGTCGTGAGAATCGTCAGTCCGGCGAAGATCACCGCCTGGGCGGTGAGATCCAGCGGCGTCGCCAGCACCAGCACCGCCGTCACCGCCGCCGATCCCGCAGGCCAGAGCAGCCAGCCCGAGCCGGTGGCGACTTCCACCGTCAGCAGCACGCCGCCAACGGCCAGCCACAGCGCGAAAGGATGCGCGAGCAGCAACTCCATGATCAGCCTCCCACCCGCGGCACGGAGGGACGCGGCGGCTGCGGCGGGTTGCCGGAGCGCTGCCCCTCCATCACCGTCTTGACCAGTTCGCCGATGCCCGCGATGGAGCCGGTGATGCCCGCCATGTCGGCGGGAATGATAACGGTCTTTTGCTGCGGGCTGCGCGCCAGCTCGCCAAAGGCCTCGACATATTTCTGGGCGATGAAATAGTTGATGGCGTTGACGTCGCCCTTGGCGATCGCCTCGGACACGGCGGTGGTGGCCTTGGCTTCGGCGTCCGCCGAACGCTCGCGCGCCTCGGCATCGCGGAAGGCGGCCTCCTTGCGCCCTTCAGCCTCCAGGATCGCAGCCTGCTTGGCGCCTTCAGCGCGGGTGACCGCGGCCTGGCGGTCGCCATCGGCCTCGGTGATCAGGGCGCGGCGTTCGCGTTCGGCCTTCATCTGGCGCGCCATGGCGTTGGTGATGTCCGGCGGCGGCACCAGGTCCTTGATCTCGATCCGGGTCACTTTCACGCCCCAGGGATTGGTGGCGTGGTCGATGGTGGAGAGAAGGCGCGTGTTGATCTGATCACGCTGGGACAGGACCTCGTCCAGGTCCATCGACCCCACCACGGTGCGCAGATTGGTCTGCGACAGCTGGGTGATGGCGAAGTTCAGGTTGTCGACGCGATAGGCGGCCTGGCCGGCATCCATCACCTGGATGAAGACGATCGCATCCACCCGCACCGAGACATTGTCCTTGGTGATGACGTCCTGCTGCGGCACATCCAGCACCTGCTCCATCATGTTGACCCTGCGGCCGATGCCTTCGACGAAAGGCGTGAGGAAGGCGATGCCGGGGCTGAGCGTGCGGGTATAGCGTCCGAAGCGTTCGACAGTGAATTCGCGCCCCTGGGGCACGATCTTGATGGCCTGGATCAGGATGATGGCGGCCAGGACCACCAGCACAAGCGCAACAATGGACATGGCGTTTCCTCAGCCCTTTTCGGGACCAAGCTTACTCCGCCGGGGGCCTCGCTGCCAGTGGACAGGGGTTAGAGCCGGGCCGCCGAGAAAGTGTCACAAGCGTCCATCCGCCCACCTTCCAGGCCGCGCTGAAACCAGCGCATCCGCTGGGCGCTGGTGCCATGGGTAAAGGAATCGGGCACGATATAGCCGCGATTTTCCTTTTGCAGTGTGTCGTCGCCCACCGAGGATGCGGCCTTGAGCGCGCCGTCGACATCGCCATTCTGCAGAATGCTGAACTGCTGGTTGGCGTGGAAAGCCCAGACGCCCGCATAGCAATCCGCCTGCAGTTCGGTCTTCACCGAGTCACTGTCGGCTCCGCGCTGCGGACCGTAAGAGCCCATCGCGCCGCGATCCATGGTGCCCATCAGGTCCTGGATGTGATGGCCATATTCATGGGCGATGACATAGGCGCGTGCGAACTCGCCCGGCACGCCGAAGCGCTGGCTGAGCTCATTGAAGAAAGCCAGATCCAGATAGATATGCTGGTCGCCCGGACAGTAAAAGGGCCCGGCGGAGGACTGGCCGGTGCCGCAGCCGGTCGGGGTGGCGTCGTCATAGGCGGTGAACGTGGCAGGGGTGAAGCGGACGCCGCGCGCCTGCAGCAGCGGCGACCAGACATCCTCCGCCGAGCCGATGACCTTGCGGGCGAAATCATAATCGGCGTCATCGCTGCGCGGCCCGGTTTCGTGCCGGACCTGCGGCTGGGGCACCGGGCCGCCGTTCAAAAGCTGTGACGGGTCCACGCCGAAGAACAACGACACGAGCAGGACGACCAGGCCCAGCCCGCCGCCACCGAACACCATGCCGCGGCCGCCGAAACCACCGCCGCCACCGCCATAATCCTCGCCGCGGCGGTCATCCACATTGTCCGAAGGGCGAAGATCGTCGAGACGCATGACATCCAACATAAGAAAGGTGCCCCCGCGCTTCAACGCAGGGGCCCCGCTTTTGGTTCAGATCAATACGGATCGGTACGCTTGGTGAAAGCGCGGCCCTTGTCGGCCGCCGGGCTGTCGCCCCCGGTGCAGATCATGACACCGTCCTTGAGCTGGTCGATGACATTGGCTTCGTTGCAGGAATTGAGGAACTTGATGTTCGCCGCCTTGGTCGCATCCAGCACGCGCTTGCGCACCGCCACCATGTTGGGCGCCATGTCACCCCGCCCGCCGGCGGTGGCCGGATTGCCCACCAGATAGAAGCCGTGATCGCCCGGCCCCCATTCGGCAAAGGCGATGCCCGGCACCCGCACGGTGGATTCCACATTGGCGTCGGCGCGGGGATTTTCGATCTTCACGCCCAGGATGATTTCGCCATCGGGATTGAGTGGCCAGGGTTCGGCGCGCTGCAGGTATTCCTCCGGCTTCAGGCCCCAGATCTTGGAGGCATAGGCCTGGCTGCCATTGCCGCGAAAGCCCTGGTTCAGGCCGGGCACCACCGGCGCAAAGGGATAGCGCGAGGCTTCAACCATGATCTTGGCCGCTTCGGGGCTTTCGGCATTGCACAGCAGGATGCCGTGCGCGCCGGCCGCCAGCGCCTGCTGGATCATCCAGGCATTGGCGCGCACCACATCGGCTGTGCCTTGGATGGGCAGGGTCACGATCACCGGCACGGTGGGATGGCCGGTGCGGGTGCCGACTTCCTTCAGGCCGCGCATGAATTCGCGCAGCTCATGGAAGTCCAGCGCGCCATGCTCCATCTCATAGGTGATGTAGTCGGCCTTGGTATTGGCCATGCGCTTGCCGTCTTCGTAGCCGGCCGCTTCCAGCTGGGCGTAATAGACGGGCTGGCCCTTCAGCCACATGTCGATGATGCGGTTGAGGTGCTTGCCGGTACGGGTCGGCTTGCTGGGCATGGCCGGGAAGGTGCCCGGCGCAAAGGCCGGCGCGTTGGGCTGAACCTGCGCGCTGACGGGTGTATAGGCCAGGGCGGCGATGGCGAGCCCGGCCAGCAAAAGCTGCTTGGTCTTCATGGTGGTTTCCCCTGTTATGAACTTTCTGTAACCTTAGTCCATCACAAGTCGGGCCGCCGGAACACCTCTATTGTAAAGTGTCGGCTGCGATTCGAGGAAACGCCATGCGGTGGCTTGGAGTGGGATGTCTGGCCTTGGGCCTGGCCGCGACAGCGGTCTGGGGCCAGGAGACGCCCCAACTTTTCGCGCCCGCGCCCAAGGCCCCGGTTCAGCCCGTGCCGGTCGATGCCCGCACCGTGCCGGTGGTGCGCACCAGCCTGAGCGAACCAGTACCCGTGCCGATCCCCCGGCCCGAAATTCGCAGAACACTGACGGAATCGGTGGCCGAGCCAATGGCACAGCGGTTGCCGGCGCCCGAGGCCGCGCCGTCACCGCGTCCGCAATATACCCCGCCGCCGCTGACATTCGCCGACGGCGTCACCGCCACCTTCGACATTCCCTATGCCACCCTGCCAGGCTTTCGGCCGCTGACCCTGGATCTCTACACGGCCCGCGCCCAGACCGTTCCGGCGCCAATGGTCGTGTTCGTGCATGGCGGCGGCTGGAACAATGGCGACTCCCGCACCGCCCGCGCCTTTACCGACTTGCCGCGCGCGCTGGCGACGCTGGCGGCACAGGGCTATGTCGTGGCCAGCATCAATTACCGCCTGTCGCAGGAAGCGCGCTTTCCCGCCGCGCTGCAGGATGTGAAATCCGCTATCCGCTGGATGCGCGGCCATGCCGGCAGCTTCAACGGCGATCCCACGCGTTTGGCGGTGTGGGGCGACTCCAGCGGCGGCCAGCTGGCGGCGATGGCCGGCGTGACCTGCGGCGTGCCGCGCTTTGAACCCGAAGGCGAAGTCACCCGCGAAACGCCCAGCAGCTGTGCCGAAGCGGTGATCGACTGGTCCGGTCCCACCGACCTTGCCAGCGCCGCGGCCGACAGCGGCAAACCCGCGAGCGGAGGATTTACCACGGCCTCCGGCGGACCCAGCCCCGAAGGACGTTACCTGGGATGCGAGCCGGCCGCCTGCGCGCCGGGCGTGGTGAAGCTGGCCTCGCCGTTGAGCTTTGTGTCGGAGAATGCGCCACCCTTCCTGATCCAGCATGGCGCCACCGATACCGAAGTCTCGCCCAAGCAGGCGCAGAAGCTTTACGACGCGCTGAAAGCCAAGGGCGTGCCGGTCCAGATCGCGATCTATCCGGAGGTGGGTCACCAGTTCTGGAGCAAGAATGCGCCCGATACCGCCACCGTTCATAAAGCGATGATGCAGGTGACCCAGTTCTTGGCCGCCACCTTCCCCGCCAAGCCCAAGCCGCAGATCCGGCGCACGGTCGCCAATTAGCGGCGCCAGCTGACGCCTTAACCTTAAGCGCGCTGGCCTGCTTCTTGAAGCGACGCAGACGGAATAACGCCGTTTGGGGCTACAGGATCAATGGAACCGCAGCTTTTCACCGATGGGATCGGCAGGATCACCGTAATCGGCGGGGTCGTGCGTCTCGATATGGTGACCTATTCCCCAAATGAGACAGATGCGAACGGCCGCCCGCGCCAGGTCTTCACCCAGCGCATCGTAATGGGAACCGACGCCTTCCTGCGTTCCTCTGAAAAGATCGTGGAGATCGTGCAGCAACTGACCCAGGCCATTAAGGCCCAGGCCAAGCCGGCCCAGGCTCCCGCGCCCCAGCCGGTGCGGCCAGCCGCAGCCGCACCCGCCCCAGCACCCACACCCGTCGCACAGCCGCCCACCCCGCGCGGCGAGCCGCCTTATGTCACCGGCCCGCTGTTTCCCGCAGCGCCGCCCGAGCAACCTCCGAAAGCACCCTTTCCGTGAGCGACATCCGCAGCACGCCCAAGATCGAGCCGCAGGCCGTCGCCCCTGACGCGGCGCCTGCCGACAAGCATGACAGCGGCATCCGCGCCTTGTCGGCCGTGGCGCGGCATTACCAGCTGGACTGGAGCCTGCAGCGGCTGACTCACAAATACGTCAAGGAGCGCGAGCCCGACGCCAAGGAACTGGTGCGCATCGCCCGCGCCGAAGGGCTGAAGGCCAGCGCCGAACGCACCAACTGGAAATACCTGCAGAAGCTGCAGAAGCTGGCGCCCTTTTTGGTGCGCCTGAATACCGGCGGCTATTTCGTGGTGCTCAAGGTCGGCGAAGCGGCCGGCCCGGACCAGATCATCCTGTTCAATCCCAAGATGCCGCAGGCCAACCTGTTCCCGGTGGCCAAGGACAAGTTCATCGAGCATTGGACCGGCGAAATCATCCTGCTCAAGCGCGTCTATAAGCTGGGCGAAGAAGGACGGCGCTTCGGCCTGTCCTGGTTCGGTCCCGAATTCTGGAAACAGCGCGCCCTGCTGCGCAACGTCGTCATCGCCGCGCTGGCCATGCATGTGCTGGCGCTGGCCGTTCCCATCTTCTTCCAGATCGTGATCGACCGCGTGCTGGTCTATCTTTCCGACGCCACATTGGCCGTGATCGGGGTCGGCGTGGTGCTGGCCATCCT
>CANGRN010000077.1 GCA_947455695.1 Alphaproteobacteria bacterium | reverse complement strand
GATCACCGCCGCGCCTGGCGCATTTCCCGCGCAAACCGCGGCCTTGCTGGCGCAGGCGCTGGCGGCGTTGAAGGCGCAAGGGGCACAGATCGTGGAGATAAACGATTTCACCGTGCCGCCGCAGATCGCCGCCGACGAAAAGGTGGTGCTGCAGACCGAGTTCAAAGCCGATCTCAACACCTATCTGGCCAGCCTGCCGGCAGGCCGCGTGCGCAGCCTGTCCGACCTGATCGCCTTCAATGCCGCGTCTCCGCGCGAAACCGTCCTGTTCGGCCAGAACATCCTGACCGAGTCCCAGGCGCGAGGTGATCTGGGTGATCCCGACTATGTCCATGCCCGCGATGAGCTTCAAAGCCTGACCCGCGGCGCGCTGGATGACCTGTTCACGCGTCTGCGCCTGGATGCTGTGATCCGTCCCACCAACGGCCCGGCCGTGCTGACAGATGTCGTGCGAAGCGCCGGTTATGGCAGTCCCGATTCCGCCAGCCTGCCGGCGGAAGCCGGCTATCCGCACCTGACCGTGCCGATGGGGCACGATCACGGCCTGCCGGTGGGCCTGTCCTTCATCGGTACGGCCTGGTCGGATGCCGCCATCCTGGCGCTGGGCCATGCCTTCGAGCAGGCGACCCATGCGCGCAAACCGCCCGCCTTCCTGCCGTCGCTGGAGAGCAGCGCGGGCAGCGCCTTCGCGCCGGTGCACTGAACGGAGTGTGACGTCAGGCCGGGCGGCGGAACAGCACCGAGGAAATCCAGCCCAGAAGCATGGCCATGAACACGCAAGCCAGCCCGTAAAGGAAGGGCGCATTGTGCGCCATGTTGAACAGCCGCCGCTCCAGCCCGGTGGCGTCCACGAACAGCGGTGTGGACTGGGCGCTCACCACTTCGCCGCCGCGGAACAGATAGACCTCGACATTGTACTGGCCGCGCGTCACGCCGGCCGGCACCGGCACGCGGGTACGGAACAGGGTCTCGCTGAGGAAATCGATGCTGCCTGGATTTTCCGCGTACAATCCGCTGCGCTGGTGATAGCGGATCGCCGCCTGGCGGAAGGGCTCGGGATCGTGATGGCTGCCGATGGCGGTTGGGGTGAGCGATTGCAGCCCGATGCCATAGCGCCGCAAGGTCTCGGCCGGGGCGATGCGCGACACCGGCTCGGTGGAGGCGAGATAGTAATAGGCGGGAAGACCTTCGAACCGGGCGGCGTCGCGGTTGACCCATATCCCTGCCACCCGGTCACGGCGGCGTACTGTCATGGGCTCGTCCGGGCCGCGCACGATCACCACGATGCCGCGGCCCGTCGCGCCTTGCGCTCGCTCGATGGCGCCGAACACCACAATGTCGGTGCCGGTATAGTTGGAGGTGATCTGGATCGTGTCCTGGCTGATTCCGGACACCAGGTCTTCCGCGGACGCCGGGCCCGTGATCAACAGCAGTGCCGCCAGCAAGACGCGCTTCATGGCACGCCCTCTGACAGGGAATAGACATCGGACGGGCGCGCCACCAGCTGATAGAAAAGTCCGGCGCCCACCGCCAGCACCAGGCAGGCCAGCAGCAGGCGCAATTGCTCGCCGCGCAGCTTGGCGCCGGCCCGCACCCCCAGTTGCGCACCCACCACCCCGCCCGAAACCAGCAGCCCCGCCAGCACAATGTCCACGGCATAGTTGCTGGTCGCCTGCAGGATGGTGGTGATGGCGGTTACCGCGATGATCTGCACCAGCGAGGTGCCCATCACCACATTGGTCGGCATGCGCAGGATGTAGATCATGGCCGGCACGATGATGAAGCCGCCGCCGATGCCCATGATGGCGCTGAGCGCGCCCACCACGAACCCGATGGCGATGGGCGGGATGACGCTGATGTACAGGCGCGACTGGCGAAAGCGCATCTTGAAGGGCAGGGCCTGGATCCAGCCGCGGTTGACCAGCCGCCGGCCTGGAGAGATGCCGCTGCGATAGGCTTTCAGGCTGGCCAGGCTTTCGCGCAGCATGATGATGCCGATCGAGCCCAGCATGATCACATAGGTCAGCGACACGATCAGGTCCATCTGGCCCTGGCGGCGCATCGCCGAGAACAGCCACACGCCGAACAGGGTGCCCACCACGCCGCCGCTCAGCATCACGCCGGCCATGGTGAAGTCGATGGCGCGCTTGCGCCACTGCGCCAGCGCACCCGACATGGACGAGGCGGTGACATGGGAAAGGGTGGTGGCGACCGCGACGGTGGAAGGGATGCCGGTAAAGACCAGCAGCGGCGTCATCAGGAAGCCGCCGCCCACCCCGAACATGCCGGACAGGAAGCCGACACCTGTTCCCAGCACGATGAGCAGCAGCCAATTGACCGACATCTCAGCAACGGGAAGGTAGAGTTCCATTGCACCCGAACATGCGCGCGCGCGCGTGGAGGGTCAACGCAAAAAACCTTACGGAATCAGGCGAAAACGATGCAGGGACCGGTCCGAAAATCAGCCGAGATCGCCGGGCTCGGGCGGCACATTGGCGCTGCGGTTCAGGGGCGCCGCGTGGAAGGTCGCAGCCGACTTGTTGGCCGCGGCCTTGTCGGTATCGCTGAGCTGGGTCTGCAGCACGCCGATGCGCGCCTTGGATTCGGTGTCGCCCGCGGCGGCGGCAATGGAATACCACTTGTAGGCGTCCAGCAGGCTTTGCGGCACGCCGTCGCCGCGCTCGTACAGCACCGCCAGGTTGAACTGGGAGTCCGACAGGCCCAGTGCGGCGGCCTTGGCGAACCAGCGGGCGGCTTCGGCCATATTCTTCTTGCCCGTGGCGCCGCTGGCATAGGACACCGCCAGATTGTGCATCGCCTTGCGGTTGCCCTGGTTGGCGGCCATCTCATACCAGTGCGCCGCCTTGGCGGCGTCGGCGGGAATGCCCTGGCCGCGCTCATACAGCGTGCCCAGGCGATACTGCGCCACGGCCTGACCCTTTTCGGCGGCCTGGGTGAGGAACTTGACGCCATCGGGCAGGTTCACGGCCGACCCGTTCGTGCCGTCCAGGGCGCGCAGGCCGATGATGGTCAGCGCGATGGGATTGCCGGCATTGGCCATCTGTATCAAGCGGTCCGGCGAAGGCACCTTTGCGCCGTCCGGCACGCGGTTGACCGGGGCGTTGCGCACGTCGCGCTGCTGCAGCGGCATGGCGGTGCGCGGGGGATTGTCGGACTCGGCGGGCTCCGAACGCTCGGAGGTGAAATCGTCGGCATTGCCGCCGGTGTCGCCCGGGGTGGCCTGGGGCGCGACCACGAACTGGGTGTCGTCGCTGCCTGGCGGTGCCGGGACGGTGAAGGTGGGGCCATTGGGCTTGGCGCTGGTCTGCGCCGGCATCTTGGCGCGCTGGCTCAGCACCAGCGCGGCGGCGGCAGCCAGCACCACGATCAGCGCGACGATGGCGGGAATGACATAGCGGGGCTTGGCCTTTTCCGCGCCTTCGGCGGCCGCTTCCTTGCCCCAGCGGAATCCGCTCAGCCCGGTACGGCGTTCGGTTTCGGCCTTCTCGGAGGCGGCGCGGGCCGAGCGGCGGGCCTGGGCCAGGAAATTCTCCGGCTCGGCAACCTCGGCGGGCGCTTCGGTATCGGCAAACACGTCTTCGAAGTCGGGCGCGAAACTCTCCGCCCCGGTCTCCGGGGGGATGTCGAAGCTGAAGCCGGTCGGCGTGGCGAAGGCGTCGATGGCGGGCGGCGGTTCATACGCCGGGGGCGGCTCGTACGCGCTGGGCGCAAGCGGCGGCGGTTCGGCCATGGGCGGGGGCTCGAACGCGCTGTGCGGCTGATAGGCGCTTGGCGCGGGCGCGCGGGGCGCTTCGTAGGCCGGCGGCTCGATGGGGCGCAGCTTGCTGCGCATCTCGTTCACCAGGTCGCTGTGATCCTTTTCCAGCGACTCCAGACGGTGCGACATGGCCTGAAGCGTCGCGTCCATCTTCTCGGTGGGATTGAAATGGGTCAGCCGGTCGGCCATGCCGGTGACCGAACGCTCGATACCGTCCAGGCGGCGCTCGAACTCGGCATCGGGCAGGCGCATCTCCAGGCGGGCGATGTAATCTTCCAGCCGGTTGAGGCTTTCCTCATGGGCGGCGCTGCGGCGCTGGTTTTCCACCTGGTCGGTGGCGCGCTGGTTGGCGTTGGCTTCGATCTTCTCCAGCGCATGGTCCAGGGCATTGGTATTGAACTGGGCGGTCTTCTCGGCTGCCGACAGGCGCGCATCCAGCGCCTTTTCGGTGGTCTCGATGCGGGTTTCCAGGGCGCGCTCGGTGGCCCCGATACGCTGGTCCAGCGCCTTGTCGGCATCCTCGGCGTCCACGCGCGCCTGGCCGACGCGGCTGGCGAGCTGTTCCAGATTGCCGGTGAGCTGCACAACCTGGTTGGCCGAATTGTTGGCGGTGGCGGTGATCTGGTCGGCCAGCCGCGACAGGCCCTGATGCAGCGCCTTGACCGCGTCCTTGATGCCGTCATTGGCGGCCGAACGTTCCAGCCGCTCCAGCCGTTCGTTCAGGCTCATCACGTTCAGGCCAAGCTGGTCGAAAGCCTGGGCCTGTTCGCGGGCGGTGATGTTCAGTTCCTGGGCGGTGCGGGAGATGACGCGGTTGCTTTCCCCATGGCTGCGTTCGCTGGAATCCAGGCGGCGGCCAAGGCCCCGCAGCTGGTCCTCGATACGGCGCCAGGCTTCATTCGATTCGTTTTCGCTGCGCCCGACCCGGGCCATCATCTCGTCGGTGTCGCGGCGGCTGGCGGCGGAGGGCGGCAGGCCCCAGCTGTCCAGCGGAGCGCCGGAGGGCGCGCGATTGTCATACGGCATGGTGGGGACGTCCTCTTCCATGCCCGAAAAACTGCGCAAAATGCGCCTTGTCAGCCATTCGCCCACTGACAGGCCTTCGCGCCGGGCAGCGGCCCGCGCAGCTTCCCGCGCCTCTGGCGGGATACCGGCAACGTTCCATGGTAGCTCTGCGCGCATTTCGACTCACTGGCACCGCACACCCGCTACAGAAAGTACCGGGGGCAAGATATAGTGTAAAGGAATGTTGACCATACGACCGACGGTCGGGGTGGCTATGTGCCTAATCATGCACAGATAGTTGAACCCGTTAGCTTAATCAGAAGTGAATTACCGGCCGGACGGGGTGTCTTATTGCGCGCCCACCGTACCGCGAAGGCGCATCGGATTGGCCGGCGCAGGCGGGGGCGGGGCGGCCGCCGCAGCCGGGCTTTCAAAGGCGGTGACGGCGTTGGCGGGGGCTTCGGGGGGCCTCGGCTTCAGCCCCATGTCGGTGGAAAACAGCAGGGCGACATAGACCGTGTCGCCATTCACGGCCGCGCCTACCCCGGCATGGTCGTAGTTGGCGAAGGCCATATTGTCCCGGTGGGGCGGGCTTTTCATCCATTCGTCTAGGAAACGCTGGGCAAAATCATTCACCGTGACGCCGCTGAGCGTGGTGTAATGCTGCGCTGCAAGATTTTCCCCTAAAAGGCCCTGCCAGCGCTCGTCCTGCTTCATCAGCAACGAGGCGGAGGTGTCGCCATTGGGGGCGGCATGGGCGAGGTAGTTCTTGGCCGCCATGTCGGCGGCGCGGGCGCGGGCGATCTTGGACAGTTCGGGGTCGATCGCCAGGTTGCGGGCCTTGGGGTCCAGCCTGTGGCGTTGCTCCTCCACCAGGATGGCGATGCGGGTCTCCAGCGCGCCCATCTGGGTCTTGGGATCGGGCGGCAGGGGGCGCCCCGGCGGAATTTCCGCGCAAGCGGCCAGCATCAATGCAGCCAGAAGAAGGAGGGCGGGGCGAATCATGGTCAGGCGGACAGTATCTCGAACAGGCCGGCCGCGCCCATGCCGCCGCCGATGCACATGGTGACCACGCCATATTTGGCGCCGCGCCGCCGCCCTTCCAGCAGGACATGGCCGGTCAGGCGGGCGCCCGTCATGCCATAGGGATGGCCGATGGAGATGGCGCCGCCATTGACGTTGGTTTTGGCCGGATCCAGCCCGAGCTTGTCCATGCAATACAGGGTCTGGCTGGCGAACGCCTCGTTCAGCTCCCAAAGATCGATGTCGTCCACCTTCAGGCCATGGCGCGCCAGGAGTTTGGGGACGGCCAGCACCGGGCCAATACCCATTTCATCAGGCTCGACACCGGCCACGGCAAAACCCTTGAAGAGGCCCAGCGGCTTGAGGCCCTTTTTCGCCGCCGTCTCCTCGCTCATCACCACGCAGGCCGATGCGCCATCGGCGAATTGCGAGGCGTTGCCCGCGGTGATGAACTTGCCTTCCGCGATCTGCTGGCCCCCGGCATGCACCGGCCTCAGCGCCGCCAGACCTTCCAGGGTCGTGTCGGGGCGGTTGCATTCGTCATGGGTGACGGTGACATCGACCTGGCTTTCGGCGCCGCTGGCCTTGTCGATCTTTTTCATTTTGGTGGCCAGCGGCACGATCTCATCGGCAAACTTGCCCGCGCCTTGCGCCGCTGCGGTGCGCTGCTGGCTTTGCAGGGCGTATTGGTCCTGGCGCTCGCGGCTGATGCCATAGCGCTGCGCCACGATCTCGGCGGTTTCGATCATGGTCATCCACAGCGCGGGCTTGACCTGCAGCAGATGGTCTTCGGTGAAATGCTTGAGATTGACGCCGCCCATCTGGACCAGGGAAATGGATTCCACGCCGGCGCCCACCATCACCTCGGCCCCGCCGGTCATGATCGTCTGGGCGGCAAAGGCGATGGCGTTCAAGCCGCTGGAACAATAGCGATTGACGGTGATGCCGGCGGTGGAGACCGGGCAGCCCGCCCAGATCGCGCTTTCGCGGGCGATATTGTTGCCGGTGGCGCCTTCGGGAAAGCCGCAGCCCATCACCACGTCTTCGACTTCGCCCGCATCGAGACGCGCGCGCGCGATGGCGTGCTTGACGGCATGG
>CANGRN010000076.1 GCA_947455695.1 Alphaproteobacteria bacterium | reverse complement strand
GGCACCCGCATCTTCGACGGCGATACCGGCAAGATGAAGGGCATGGTCAATATGTATGGCCAGGACAGTTTCGCGTTCGATCCGCTGGGCAAGAATTTCTATGTCGCCCAGACCCTGTGGTCGAAGGTGGACCGCGGCACCCGCCAGGACATGCTGCTGGCCTATGACGTCAGCACCCTGAAGCTGACGTCGGAAATCGCCATTCCCGGCCGCATGCTGATCGGCAACCGAACCCACAATCTGGTGATCACCGCCGACGGGAAGAAAGCACTGATCTACAACATGCAGCCGTCTTCCTCGGTCAATGTGGTGGACCTGGAAAAGCGCGCCTTCGATTCCAAGATCGAACTGCCCGGCTGCGCCACCATGTTCACCAACACCAGCAACGGTTTCTCCGCGCTGTGCTCCAACGGCACGCTGGCGACGGTGGCGATGGATGGACCCAAGCCGGTCATCACCCGTTCGGCTCCGTTCTTCAATGCCACCGAAGATCCGATCTTCGATACCTCGGTCATCGATCCCAGGACCGGCAAGGCGACGTTGGTCAGCTATAGCGGGCTGATCACGCCGGTGACCCTTGGGCCGGCGCCCAAGATCGGCGCCTCCTGGTCGCTGCAGCAGGCGGCGTTCATGCGCAAGGGCACCTACACGCCGATGGACGTGAACTGGATGCCGGGCGGTCGCCAGCCCATCGCCGTGCACCACGCCACGGGCCGCATCTATGTGCTGATGCATATGGGCGAGTATTGGAGCGAATATGAGCCAGCGCTGGAAATCTGGGTGCTGGACGGCAATACCCACAAGCTGATCCGCCGCCACGCCCTGGGCGAGGAGTTGAAGGGCAAGTTGATCAATATCGCCGTCAGTCAGGACGCGAGCCCGCAGGTCTATGCCAGCGATGGCGGCGGCAACACCTTTGTGCTGGACGAGCAGACGATGGAAAAAAAGCAGAAGATGGAGAATTCCGGCGGCGGCATCCTGTACACGGTGCAGCCCTGATGGTGGCAATCGGGCATGAGCTCTGGGCCGTCCTGTCCGTTGCCGGGCGGGTGTGCGTTGGGCTGGTGTTCGTGCTGGCTGCCGTCCAGAAGGCGCAGGCCTGGAAGCTGCTGCCGGGTGTGATTTCCAATTACCGCCTGCTGCCGCGCTTCATCGTGCCGGTGGCCGCAGCGCTGCTGCCGCCCGTGGAATTGGCCCTGGGCCTGCTGCTTTTGTCGGTCCGGGCAATGGTCTGGGCGCAGCTTGCAGCGATCCTGTTGCTGGCCCTGTTCGCCGCCGCCATGGCGATCAATATCCGGCGCGGTCGCGCCCATATCGATTGCGGCTGCGGCCAGTCCTTCCTGAAACAGTCCTTGCGCTGGAGCCTGGTGGCGCGCAACGGCGCGCTGGCGCTGCTGTTGCTGCCGTCGCTTTCGACTCCCGCCTTGCCCATGTCGCTGCTTCTCAGCGGCGTCGCGGCGGGCCTTGCCTTCTTCCTGCTCTATCTTCTGCTGAACACGCTGTCCGCGCTGCCGCCGGTGGAGCAGCGCCGCCACCGTTTTGCCTGAAAAGGACCTGCCATGCTGACCGTCCTGATCGTTTCGCAAATCCTCTCCTGGGCCGTGATCCTGGGGCTGGGGATCGCGCTGCTGGCGCTGGCGCGCCAGGTCGGCGTACTGCATGTCCGCGTGGCGCCGGCTGGCGCGCTGCTGACCGGCAAGGGGCCGGTAGTGGGCGAGGCCGCGCCGGTGCTGGATGCACTGACCATGGAAGGCGCACCCGTTGCCATCGGCAAGGCGCTGGCCAGGGGCAGCATGCAGCTTCTGCTTTTTGTGTCGCCGCATTGCCCCTTGTGCAAGGACCTGATCCCCATCGCCAGGAATTTTGCCAAACGCGAAAAGCTGGACATCGTCTTTGTCGGTGATGACGCGGTGGAAGAACAGCGCGCCATGATCGCGCGTCTGGAAATGCAGGGCGTTCCCTTCATCAACGGGCCCATCGTCGGCCGCACTTTCCATGTCGACCGGCTGCCCCATGCGGTGCTGATCGGCGATGACGGCATCATTCTGTCCAAGGGGCTGGTCAACAGCCGTGAGCATCTGGAAAGCCTGGTCACCGCCCATGAGATGGGCGTGGTTTCGGTTCAGGATTACCTGTCCCATTCCAAGCCGCATTCCCACACCCCCACTTCCAACACCAGGGTGGCCTAGCCATGAGAACAATCAGCATCGACAGGATCGGCGAAAAGCTGGTGCGGCGCCTGGCGGGCCACACGTCGCGGCGCGGGCTGCTCTCCCGCCTGGGCTTGGCGCTGGCGGCGGCGCCGGTGTTTCCGGTCTTGCCGGTCAGCCGCGCCAATGCGCAAGGCAAGCCCGACCGCGGTGACCGTGCGCGCACCCACTTCACCATGAATTCGCAAAGTAAGGACGACACCAAGTGCGATTACTGGCGCTATTGCGGCGTCGACGGCAATCTGTGTTCCTGCTGCGGCGGCGGTCCGCACACCTGTCCGGCGGGCGCCACGGCCTCGACCACGTCCTGGGTCGGTACCTGCGTCAATCCCGATGATAACAAGACCTACCTGATTGCCTATCGCGATTGCTGCGGCAAGCCGGGCTGCGGCCAGTGCCATTGCGACAACCAGGACCGTGACACCCAGCTCTACGTGCCCCAGACCAACAACGACATCATCTGGTGCTTCGGCCTGGACAATATGCAGTACCATTGCTCCACCGCCGCATTGGTGGGCGCAGTTCAGTGATGCGTATGGCTTTAGCGGCCGCGGTGCTGGCGGCAACGCCCGCATTCGCCGATGGCGCGGCGGTGTTCGATGCCAATTGCGCTTTCTGTCACCAGGGCGGCGGCGTGGGTGTGCCGGGCCAGTTTCCGCGCCTCGCGGGCCGGGCAGGGGCTATCGCCGCCAAGCCCGCCGGCAGGGCCTTTTTGCCCAAGGTAGTTTTGAACGGCATCAGCGGCCGCATCACGGTGGATGGCGAGCAGATCCTGGGAATCATGCCGGCGCTGGATACGCTGTCGGATGACGACATCGCCGCCGTGCTCACTTACGTAACCGGCCTGGATCACAAGCCGGTCGCCTACACCGCAGCCGAGATCAAGGCGGCGCGCGCGCAGCCCAGAGTTTCGCCCACCGAAATGGCGGCCCAGCATGTGGCGCTTGCCGCCAGGAAGATCGTGCCGTGAAATTCGCGGCGGCCGTCATCCTGCTGCTGCCGGCTTTCGGAGCGAGTGCCGCGCCGCTGCTGCCCGAACTCAAGGGATTGCCGGAATTGACCACGCCCCAGTCGGACTATGTCGAGCATTGCAGCGGCTGCCACGGCATGCAGGGCAATTCCGCGCCGGCCGAGATTCCGGTGCTGCGCGACCGGGTGGGTTATTTCATGTGCACGCGTGAGGGCCGCGATTACCTGATCCGTCTTCCCAATGTCGCCTACTCGGCCATCAGCGATAATCAGGAGCTGGCGGACATGATGAACTTCGTGGTGTTTGGCCTGGGCGGCAACAGCGCGCCAAAAGGCACCAAGCCTTTCACCGCTTCGGAAGTGGCGCGGTTGCGCACCAGGGCGCTGGCGACGCAGTCGCTGATTGCGATCCGCGCCGAGGTGGTGGCCAGGCTGGGCACCGGCTGTGCGGTGCCCGACAGCATGAATTTCTTCTATGATGGCCAGCAGCAGGCCGCGCGCTGATAGATCGCCGCGATGCGATCATCCCGGCTGGCCGGACAAGGATGGTGCCGGCGCGGACAGCGGGCCGGTGAATGTGGCGCAAAAAACACAGGCGCCGGTTTGCTGGACATTTCACACAGTGGCGGCGCTGCGGCGCACTTGCGGGCTAGGGCGTCCCTGAGCATTGTGCCTATTGGACTTTTGTGTATAGTCACAAAAAAAATAGAATATCCGAGGGGAAACATGCGCACTCTTATCGCCGTAGCTTTGTCGACCACTTTGCTCGCGTCCGCGGCCTTTGCCGCCGACAATGCGGGCCCGCTTGCGCCCGGCAAGCCTGCCGGCGTCAAGGCGGCGCAGATCGGCCAGACAGGCTGGGTCCTGATTGGCGTGGGTGCCGCCGCCGCGATCGCTATCGGCGTGGCCTCCAGCTCGAACGGCAGCCCGGTCGGCAATTCGCCCCAGCTGGCCGTCACCGCCACCACCATATAAGGCTTTCAGGCTCTGTGCCTGCCCAAAGGGAGCGGCTTGCCGCTCCCTTTTCGTTTTGGCTTTGGCATTGGCGCCGCGCCCAGATTGCGCACAAAAACGGGAAATTCCGCGTTACTCTGGGGCGCATTGGGGGATGCTTTCGATGAACAATTTTCGCACCCGTGCCGCCCTTGGCGCGTTTCTCTGCACCGCCGCGGCGCTGGCCTGGACATCGCTGGCGCGGGGCCAGGAAGGTACCACGGAAGGCCAGCCGGCTGGCCCTCCGGCCAACACCATTTCCTTCCAGATGAAGCCGGTCACCGGCGACATCACCAACTCCGACGAGCAGCGCATCAATGCCGATGCCGACCAGGACAATTGGCGCCTGCATGGCCGCACCTATGACAATCAGCGCTTCTCGCCGCTGACCGAGATCAACGCTTCGAATGTGAAGCAGCTCAAGCCCGTGGCGCTGATCCAGACAGGCGTGGCCAACTCCATGGAAGCCACCCCGATCGAGATCGACGGCGTGTTGTTCGTGGAGACCGCCGGCAATGTGGTCCAGGCCTATGACGCGGTCACGGGCGAGGAATTATGGTCCTACAATCCGGTGCTGGAATTCAGCAGCCTTTGCTGCGGTCCCCAGGCCCGCGGTGTGGCGGTGGCCTATGGCAAGGTGTTCGTCGCCCAGGTGGACGGCAATGTCGTGGCGCTGGATGCCAAGAGCGGGAAGGTCATCTGGAAGACCAAGAAGCCCGACATCCTGCCCCAGCCTTATCACTGGTATTCCTTCACCGGCGCGCCCCAGGTTCACAACGGGCTGGTCGTAGTCGGCAATGGCGGCGCCGAATGGCCCACGCGCGGCTTTGTCGAGGCGCTGGATGCGCAAACCGGCGCGCTGGTGTGGCGCTTCAACCTGACCGCCGGGCCGGATGACCCCAATTTCAAAGGTGCCTGGGAGGGCGACAGCTGGAAGATCGGCGGCGGCTCGATGTGGGACGCGGTGGCGGTGGACACCAAGCGCGACCTGATGATGTTCGCCACCGGCAATCCCAACCCCGATCTTTATGGCGGCTTCCGCAAGGGCAACAATCTCTACACCGTCTCGATGGTGGCGGTGCATGCCAAGACCGGCAAGCTGGCCTGGTACTATCAGCAGATTCCGCACGATGTCTGGGATCTGGATTCGGCGGCGCCCACGCTGCTTTTCGATGCGCTGGACAAGAACGGCAAGACGGTGGAAGCGGCAGCCGAAGCCAACAAGAACGGCCATCTCTACATCGTCAATCGCGCCAACGGAAAACTGATCCGCAAGTCCGACGCCTTCGTGCCGCAGAGCGAATCCATCAAGAAGATGATCCCGCCGGACGAAACGGCGCGGGTCTATTATCCGGCCAATCACGGCGGCGCGATGTGGCAGCCGCCGGCCTTCTCGCCGCTGACCCATTATTTCTACACGATGGCGATCAACGAGCCGCACATCTACAAGATGAAGGTAACCAAGCCCTGGGTGCCGGGCACCCCGGAAGTGGGCCAGCAGTTCGGCAACGCGGTGCCCACCGAGGCCGAACGCGCGGCGCTCGCGCCCCAGATGATCCCCAATTCGGGTAACATTTCAGCCATTGACGTCAACACCGGCAAGATCGCCTGGCAGTATCTCAGCGACCATCTGATGTTCGGCGGCATTCTCGCAACTGCGAGCAATCTGGTCTTTGCCGGAGAAGTGGCGGGCAACTTCATGGCCTTCGACGCCAAGAGTGGCGAAAAGTTGTGGTCGTATCATTTAGGCATCGGTGTCTGTACCCCGCCCATCACCTACCGCGTAAAAGGCGTGCAATATGTGGCTGTTGGCGCCAATGGCTGCCACTCCCAGGAGACACAGATGAAGCGGGAAGGCCGCCCGGTCTTTGGTGACACTATTGCGATATTCGCACTGCCGCGTTAGGTTCAAAGCAAGGAAAAGTCTCAAAAAAGAGACGCCGGGAACGCTTACTAGGGGAAAATATCATGTTCTTTGATGCCAATTCGGGCAGCGCGAAGCGCCGCCTGGCGCTTTCCAGCAGCACCGCCGTACTGGCCATGCTGGTCTCTGCTCCGGCCTTTGCCCAGGACCAGAACGTCGAATCGGTGACGGTCTCATCGTCCCGTATTATGAACGCGGGCTTTGATGCGCCCACCCCGACCACGGTGATCAGCTCGGCGGATCTGGAGAAGCAGGCCAACGCCAACGTCTTCACCACCATCACCCAGCTTCCCTCGCTGATGGGCTCGACCGGCACGACCGTCGGCAATGGCGGCTCGTCCAACGGCGTCAACGGCCTGTCCGCGCTGAACCTGCGCGGTGTCGGCACCGCCCGCAACCTGATCATGATCGATGGCGAGCGCATCATCCCCACCAACATCCAGGGCGTGGTCGATATCAGCCAGATTCCGCAGATGCTGATCCAGCGCGTCGACGTGGTGACCGGTGGCGCGTCCGCTTCCTGGGGCTCGGACGCCGTGACCGGCGTCGTCAACTTCATCCTCGACAAGAAGTTCGAGGGCTTCAAGATGAACTTCAACGGCGGCATCTCCAATTATGCCGACGATGAAAAGGGCCAGTTTCAGTTCGCCGCGGGTACCAGCTTTTTGCATGGCCGTGCGCACATCGAAGTGTCGGGCGAATTCACCAGTGAAGCGGGCATCAACAGCCTGCAAGGCGCGCGCAAGTGGTGGCAGAATCCGCAGCAGTTGCAGATGTTCTCGACTGCCCAGTGCCAGCCCAATGGCTGCCCCGGCGGTTCGCCGCAATGGATCAACGGCCTGCACGGCAAGAACGTGCTGTGGGCCTATGGCGGCATGATTACCCGCGGT
>CANGRN010000075.1 GCA_947455695.1 Alphaproteobacteria bacterium | reverse complement strand
TCCACCCATCTGGGCCTGCCGGTGTTCGACACGGTGCGCCAGGCGCGCGAGGCGGTGGGCGCCGACGCATCCGCCATCTATGTGCCGCCGCCCTTTGCCGCCGACGCCATCCTGGAAGCCATCGACGCCGAAGTGCCGCTGATCGTCTGCATCACCGAAGGCATTCCGGTGCTGGACATGGTCAAGGTCAAGCGCGCGCTGTCCGGTTCCAAGTCGCGGCTGATCGGCCCCAACTGCCCCGGCGTCATCACGCCCGGCGAATGCAAGATCGGCATCATGCCCGGTCACATCCACAAGCGCGGCAGCGTGGGCATCGTCTCGCGCTCGGGCACCCTCACCTATGAAGCGGTGTGGCAGACGACCGCCGTTGGCCTGGGCCAGACCACCTGCATCGGCATCGGCGGCGATCCGGTGAAGGGCACCGAACATCTTGAAGTGCTCGAGATGCTGCTGGCCGATCCGGAAACCAAGTCGATCATCATGATCGGCGAAATCGGCGGCACCGCCGAAGAAGACGCCGCCGACTTCGTGAAGCGCTCCAAGGTGAAGAAGCCCATGGTCGGCTTCATCGCCGGTGTCACCGCGCCTCCGGGCCGCCGCATGGGCCATGCCGGCGCCATCATTTCGGGCGGCAAGGGCGGTGCCGACAGCAAGATCGAGGCGATGAAGGCGGCCGGTATCCGCGTCTCGCCCAATCCGGCAGCCCTGGGCACCACGCTCATGGACCTGCTGAACGGCAAGTAAGGCCAATCCGTCATAGACGTGTCGCGCGGCTGCCCAATCATTGGGCGGCCGTTTGCGTTTCAACGGGACATGCGTGTTTGGCGTGTCCGTTGCCCTGAAATTGCCGTGCATATGGGGCCAATTGAGCCCATCTTAACGATATTCTGCGTTGAATCGGCGTGTAGAAGGCGTTACCACGCACCGCCATAGGCGACGCGCCACCAGGAAGGGGATAGGCCCAACAAGCCGCCCCATAAGCGTTTGAAATGACAGAACAATCCCCCTCCGACCGCTTGAACCGCGCTTCGAACGATATCTTCGAAGCAACGTCCTTCCTCAACGGCACCAATGCCGCGTTCGTCGAGCAGATGTACGCCGCCTGGCTGGCCAACCCCGCCAGTGTGGACGAAAGCTGGCAGAGCTATTTCGCACAGGTCGGCGAACAGGGTCTGTCTCCCACGCAGCTGGGCCGCGGTCCGGCCTGGAAGCGCGATGCCAAGCCAGAATTTGCCGCCGGCGACCTGATCGCCGCCCTTACCGGCCAGGAGCCCCCGGCCGCGCCCGCCAAGAAGGGCGACAAGGCCAAGCCTGCCGCTGCCGCACCGGCTGGCGACACTACGGGCGCCGCCGCCCATTCCATTCACGCCGTCCAGATGATCCGCGCCTATCGCATGATCGGCCATCTGGAAGCTGATCTCGATCCGCTTGGCATCACGCCCAGGACGCCACAGGCGACCCTGGATCCCAAGCATTATCAGTTCGAAGGCGCCGCGCTCGATATGCCGGTCTATGTCGACGGCATCCTGGGCTTCCAGACCGCCACGCCGCGCCAGTTGCTGGACAAGCTGCGCGCCACCTATTGCGGCCGCATCGGCTATGAGTTCATGCACATCAACGATGCCGAGCAGAAGACCTGGCTGCAGCGCCGCATCGAGGGCGAAGGCATCGCCTTCACGCCCGAAGGCAAGAAGGCCATCCTCAACAAGCTGATCGAGGCCGAAGGCTTCGAGAAGTTCGCCGCCAACCGTTTCGTCGGCACCAAGCGTTTCGGCCTGGACGGCGGCGAAGCCACCATTCCGGCGCTGGAGCAGATCATCAAGCGCGGCGGCCAGCTGGGCGTGTCCGAGATCGTTCTGGGCATGGCCCATCGCGGCCGACTGAACGTGCTGGTCAATGTGATGGGCAAGCCCTATCGCCAGCTGTTCCATGAATTCCAGGGCGGCAGCGCCAATCCCTCCGACGTGGAAGGCTCCGGCGACGTCAAGTATCACCTGGGCGCGTCATCCGACCGCGAGTTCGACGGCCACAAGGTCCATCTGTCGCTGACCCCCAATCCCTCGCACCTGGAAATCGTCAATCCCGTGGTGCTGGGCAAGGCGCGCGCCAAGCAGTGGCAACTGCGCGACATCGATGCGCGCACCAGCGTGCTGCCCATCCTGATCCATGGCGACGCGGCATTCGCCGGCCAGGGCGTGGTGGCCGAATGTTTTGCCATGTCGGGCATCAAGGGCTTCCGCACCGGCGGCACCATGCATTTCGTCATCAACAACCAGATCGGCTTCACCACCGCGCCGATGTTCTCGCGCTCCTCGCCCTATTGCACCGACATCGCGTTGATGGTGCAGGCGCCGATCTTCCATGTGAATGGCGATGATCCCGAAGCGGTGGTGCACGCCACCCGCATCGCCATCGAATTCCGCCAGAAGTTCAAGAAGGACGTGGTGCTCGACATGATCTGCTATCGCAGGTTCGGGCATAACGAGAGCGACGAGCCCAGCTTCACCCAGCCGCAGATGTACCGGGTGATCAAGGATCATGCTTCGACCCTGCAGCTCTATACCAACAAGCTGGTCCAGGAAGGCACCTTGAACCAGGCCGAGGCTGACGCCATGCAGGCCGAGTTCAACCAGCGGCTGGACGATGAATACAATGCCGCCAAAAGCCATCTGCCCAACCGGGCCGACTGGCTGGATGGCCGCTGGCAGGGCCTGGAAAAGGCGCCCAAGAACAGCGACCGCCGCGGCGAGACCAGTGTCAGCGAAGACGAACTGCGCAAGGTCGGCAAGGCACTGACCACCCCGCCCGCCAACTTCACCCTGCACAAGACCATCACCCGCCTCCTGGAAACCAAGGCCAAGATGTTCGAGACCGGCGAAGGTTTCGACTGGGCCACGGCCGAGGCGCTGGCGCTGGGCACCCTGCTGGATGACGGCTTCTATGTCCGCTTTTCGGGCCAGGATTCGCAGCGCGGCACCTTCAGCCAGCGCCATGCCGCACTGGTCGACCAGCAGACCGAGGAACGCTATTTCCCGCTGCAGCACATCTCCAAGGACCAGGGCTGCTTCGAGATCATCGACTCGCTGCTGTCCGAAGAAGCGGTGCTGGGCTTCGAATATGGCTATTCCACCGCCGAGCCCAAGGCACTGGTGTTGTGGGAAGCCCAGTTCGGCGACTTCGCCAACGGCGCGCAAGTCGTGATGGACCAGTTCATCGCGTCGGGTGAAATGAAGTGGCTGCGCATGTCGGGTCTGACCTTGCTGCTGCCGCACGGCTATGAAGGCCAGGGCCCGGAACATTCCAGCGCCCGTCTGGAGCGCTACCTGCAGCTTTGCGCCCAGGACAATATGCAGGTCTGCGTGCCGACCACCCCGGCCAACTATTTCCATATCCTGCGCCGCCAGATGCATCGCAGCTTCCGCAAGCCGCTGATCGTGCTGACGCCCAAGTCGCTGCTGCGCCACAAGAAGTGCACCAGCTTCCTGTCCGACATGACCCGTGGCACCTCGTTCCACCGCGTGCTGCGCGACCAGGCCGAAGTCGTGCCGGGCGCCACCACCGTCCAGCTGGTGCCCGACCACGAGATCAAGCGCGTGGTGCTGTGCACCGGCAAGGTCTATTTCGACCTGATGGAAGAGCGCGAAAAGCGCGGCGAGAACCGCATCCAGATCCTGCGCATCGAACAGCTCTATCCCTTCCCGGAAAATGTGCTGGCCCAGGAGCTGAACCGCTTCCCCAAGGCCGAGCTGGTCTGGTGCCAGGAAGAGCCGAAGAACCAGGGCGCCTGGAGCTTCGTCAAGGAACGGATCGAAGACACGGTGACCAAGCTGGGCGGCAAGGCCACGCCGCGTTATGTCGGCCGTCCCGAATATGCCTCCACCGCCGCCGGCCTGATGAAGCAGCACCTGGCCGAACTGGCTGCCTTCCTCAACGACGCGCTTTCTCTCTAACAAGGCCTTCAAGGTTCAAACATGACCGTCGAAATCAAAGTCCCAGCCATGGGCGAGTCCGTCACCGAAGCCACCATTTCCAAGTGGTTCAAGAAGGAAGGCGAAACGGTGAAGCGGGACGAGCCGCTGCTGGAACTGGAAACCGACAAGGTGACGGTGGAAGTGCCCTCGCCCGCCGACGGGGCCATTGAATCCATCGCCGCCCAGGCTGGCAGCACCGTCGCGGTCGGCGCCCTGCTGGGCGCCATCGCCGAAGGCAAGGCTGGCTCCGCGCCCGCGCCCAAGGCTGCTGCCCCCAAGGCCGAAGCGCCCAAGCCCGCCGCGCCGGCGCCGGCGCCGGCTGCTCCGAAGGCGGATGCGCCGGCCATGCCGTCGGCCAAACGCATTTCCGAGGAATCCGGCATCGCCGTGTCCGCCGTCGCCGGCACCGGCAAGGATGGCCGCGTGACCAAGGGCGACATGCTGGGCGCGCTGGCGTCTCGCGCCTCCGCTCCGGCGCCCGTCGCCGCCGCCCCTGCCGGCCCGCGCCACAATGAAGCGCACGAGGAACGCGTGCCGATGACCCGGTTGCGCAAGACCATCGCTCTGCGCCTGAAGGAATCCCAGAACACCGCCGCCCAGCTCACCACCTTCAACGAGGTGGACATGACGGCGGTGATGGGCCTGCGCGCCACCTACAAGGACAGCTTCGAGAAGAAGCATGGCGTGAAGATGGGCTTCATGGGCTTCTTCACCAAGGCCGTCGTGGCGGCGCTGAAGGACCTGCCCAACGTCAATGCCGAGATCGAAGGCGACAACATTGTCTACAAGAATTACTTCGACATCGGCATCGCGGTTTCGACCGAGCGCGGGCTGGTGGTGCCGGTGGTGAAGGGCGCCGACCAGCTGTCGCTGGCCGGCATCGAAAAGGCCATCGCCGATTTCGGCATGCGCGCCCGCGACAACAAGCTGAAGCTGGAAGAGCTGCAGGGCGGCACCTTCTCCATCACCAATGGCGGCGTGTTCGGCTCGCTGATGTCCACCCCGATCCTCAATTCCCCGCAGTCGGGCATCCTGGGCATGCACAAGATCCAGCCCCGCCCCATGGCGATCGGCGACAAGATCGAGATCCGCCCCATGATGTATCTGGCCTTGTCCTACGATCACCGCATCGTGGACGGCCGCGAGGCCGTGACCTTCCTGGTCAAGGTCAAGGACGCCCTGGAAGATCCCCAGCGCCTGCTCCTGGAAATCTGATCCCGGTTCCAAATGATTGAAAAAGGCGGCTTTCGAGCCGCCTTTTTTTCACGCGCACTGTCGGAACGGCAACGCTAGGATCGTCCTGTGACGGAACCTGACGGAGTAACGCCATGGCCTATGTCGATGGTTTTGTGATCCCGGTACCGGCGGACAGGCTGGACGAATACAAGACGCTGGCGCGCCTGTGCGCCCAGGTCTGGAAGGAACATGGCGCCCTGACCTCGGTGGAATGCATCGGCGAGGATGTGCCCTATGGCACCCTGACCTCCTTCCCCCGCGCCGTGCAGGCCCAGGAGGGCGAGATCGTGGTGTTTTCCTGGATCGTCTATGAATCCCGCGCCAGCCGCGATGCCGTGATGGAGAAGGTCATGGCCGATCCCCGCATGAAGGCGGCGATGGAAAATGCGCCGTTTGACGGCAAGCGCATGATCTTTGGCGGATTCGAGCCCTTTTTGGGTCTGTAGAAATAGCGCGAGGGATTTTGTGACCTGAGCAGGAGCCCGCGCGGAGCGTGCTTAACGCACGTGAGCACGGGCGACGCACTCAGTACGCAAAAGACCCGCGCTAAGCCACCCGCTTGTCGAGCTGTTCGAGCTTGGCAAGTTCCACATGGGCGCGCAGTTCGATCTGGTCCAGCACATCCTGCAGCGCTGGATCGGCAAAGGCTTCGTGGCGGCGGGTGACCGCGGCGGCCAGCTTGTTCAGGGTGGCGCGCGGAATTTCGCCGGCCAGCAAACCGTCGCGGACCGAATCCAGCAGGTCCAGCAGCTGTTCGGCATGGGCGACGCCCTTGCGTTTGCCTTGCATGGAATCGTCCATGCCCTGGAGCATCAGGATGGAATCCAGCGCCGCGATGGGGCCGGGACCGGCCACGATCTGGCCATGGCTTTCCGGGGCTTCCGACACAGCGAAGCCCGTACTGGGCGCCCCTGCGGGCGCCTTGCGCTTGATGGCCGAAGTCTCGATACGGCCGGGGCCTTTGATTTCCATGGGATTTGTCCCACTGCGACACACCAGCATCCCCCATCATGGTTAAGGAAGGGTTTAGCCGTCCCGCCTTGCGCCGGTTTTGCCCCGCAAACCACTGCCTTTCGCTGGCACAGCGCTTGAAAGGAGCACACCGACATTACCAAGGAGAAGGGTTGCCCATGTATGGCGATCGCAGAACATCATTGACGATCATGCTGCTCGTGGCGCTGCTGGTGCTGGGCGGCGTGGCTTACTGGAAATTGCTCCGCAAGCCGGAGCTGGGTCCCTATGGCGCCATCGCCATGTCGGATTCCTCGCTGACCTATGGCGGGGCCTGGGGCTATCCTGATCCGATCGCCGCCTACAAGCGCTCGATCAGCGAGTGCAACAAGGCCGCCGGCAGCAATGACTGCGTGGTCAAGGTCACCCTGAAGGACAATTGCGGCGCGCTGGCGATCAGCGTCGAACACAATGCATCCTTCCTGGTGCAGGGCCGTGACCAGGTCACCGCCACCGCCACCGCCATGGAACAGTGCCAGGCGTCAGGCGCCAGCGACTGCTCCATTCACGAGAATATCTGCTCTTCGAATTCGTAAAACCTGTCTCCAACAGGACATCAACGGCTCGCGCAGTCCTAGCTGCGCGGGCCGTTTCTTTATGCCCTGTGATAGGGGTGCCCGGCCAGGATGGTGAGGGCGCGGTAGACCTGCGCGGTCAATAGCGCGCGCGCCAGCAGATGCGGCCAGGTCTGGGGCCCGAAAGCAAGACTGCGGCCCGCCTACTTCCCCGGCAGCGCCGCCAGCCCGTCAGGGCCGCCGATCACGAAGGCAAGATCCTTGGTGCCGACATCACGCAGGC
>CANGRN010000074.1 GCA_947455695.1 Alphaproteobacteria bacterium | reverse complement strand
TCGTCCCGGCCACGATAGCCCAGAATGGCCTCGATTTCGACCGTGCGTTTGCCGGCGATCCGCTCTGCGTCGGACGCATTATAGGCCGCCAAACCCCGGGCAATTTCGCGCCCATCGCGGTCCTTGACCAGCACCGCATCGCCGCGCTCGAAGCGGCCATCGATCTGGCGGACACCGGCGGGCAAGAGGCTCTTGCCGTCCTTGAGGGCACGCACCGCGCCTTCGTCGATCACCAGCGCGCCTTCGGGCCGCAGCACCCCGGCGATCCAGCGCTTCTTGGCGGCGGCCGGCGTCAGGCTGGCGCGGAATATGGTGTGCTTGGCGCCCGTCTGGATCGCCGACAGCGGATTGAGGCTTTCGCCCTTGGCCAAGATGACATCGCAGCCCGCGCCCATCGCGATCTTGGCGGCGATCAGCTTGGAGGTCATGCCGCCGCGCCCAAGACCCGAGATGGAGCCGCCGGCCATCGCCTCTATCTGCGGCGTGATCGCGGTAACTTCGGGAATGTGCTTGGCATTGGCATCAATGCCGGGATTGGCGGTGTAGAGACCGTCCACGTCGGACAGCAGCACCAAGCGGTCGGCGCCGATCATGGAGGCGACGCGCGCGCCCAGCCGGTCATTGTCGCCGAACTTGATCTCGGCGGTGGCAACCGTGTCGTTTTCATTGATGACAGGCACCGCGCCCAGGTCGATCAGGGTGCCAAGCGTGGCGCGGGCGTTGAGATAGCGGCGGCGTTCTTCGGTATCGCCAAAGGTCAGCAGCACCTGGGCCGCCACGATGTCACGGCTGGCCAGCATGTCGGCATAGGCTTCGGCCAGACGCACCTGTCCTGCCGCCGCAGCCGCCTGACTTTCTTCCAGCCTGAGCTCGCCGGCGGGAAGCTTCAGCAAGCGCCGCCCCAGCGCGATGGAACCGGATGACACCAGCACCACCGCCACGCCCTGCTTTTTCAACGCGGCCACGTCATCGCACAGCGAGGCCAGCCATTCGCGGCGAAGTTCGCCCTTGGCCGCGTCCACCAGCAGGGCGGACCCAACCTTCACCACGGCCAGTCTGGCGCCGGAGAAAATATCGCTCATCGCTTGCCCGACTTCCGCGCGCGCTTGGCGGTCCGGCTCAGCGTCCTGGGCTTGGCCTTGGCCCGTCCGACGGGCCTGGCGCTTGTTTTCGCCTTTGCCGTTTTCGCCTTGGGCCGGATTTTTTCCTCGGCGAGTTTGGCCTTGGCCGCCTTCGCCTTGGCAAGGCGCAGACCTTCCTTGGGTCCGAGCTTTTTCGGCTTGGCCGTGTTTGCCTTGGCGAAAATCGCTTCAACCACGGTTTTTTCCGGCTTGGCCACCTTGACCGCTCTGGGCTTGGCGGACACGGGTCTCCTGGGCTCTTCCGTCAAACGCGCCTTGGCTACCACCGGCGCGTTGTAATTCACGGTCTGGCGTTCATGGCGCGTGCGGGGCGCACGCGGGACCTGCGCATAATGACGTTCCTCGGCCTGGCGGATGCGGCGCTGGATGATCTCATGCGCCATGGCGCGCAGCACCGTATTGATGCCGGCGCCGCTGACACCGGAAATCACATGCACCTTGTGGCCGCAGGCTTTCTCCAGCGCGGCTTTTTTCTTGGCCACATCCTTTTCGGGAATCGCGTCCACCTTGTTCAGGGCCACGATCTCGGGCTTGTCTTCCAGGCCATGGCCATAGGCTTCCAGCTCGGCGCGGATGGTCTTGTAGGTTTTCGCCACCGCATCGCCGGTGCCATCGACCAGATGCAGGATCGAGGCACAGCGTTCGGCATGGCCCAGGAACCGGTCGCCAAGACCGACGCCTTCATGCGCCCCTTCGATGAGTCCGGGCAGATCGGCCAGCACAAAGTCGGTCTCGTCGATCTTCACCACGCCCAGCTGCGGCTCCAGGGTCGTGAAGGGATAATCGGCGATCTTGGGCCGCGCCGCCGAAACCCGGGACAGGAAGGTGGATTTGCCGGCATTGGGCATGCCGATCAATCCGGCATCGGCGATCAGCTTGAGCTTGAGGATGAAGATGCGTTCTTCGGCGGGCAGGCCGGGCAGCGCGAATTCCGGCGCCTGGTTGGTGGAGCTCTTGAAATGGTAATTGCCAAAGCCGCCATTGCCGCCCTTGAGCAGGCGGTAGCGCATGCCCGGCGTGGCCATGTCCACGATCAGGGTCTCGCCGTCTTCTTCATAGATCTCGGTTCCGACCGGCACCTTCATGATGGCGTCGTCGCCATTGGCGCCGGTCATAACCTTGCCCTTGCCGCCTTCGCCGCTCTGCGCCTTCACATGCTGCTGGAAGCGGTAGTCGATCAGGGTGTTGAGATTTTCCACCGCCTCGGCGATCACATCGCCGCCGCGGCCGCCGTCACCGCCATAGGGACCGCCATACTCGATGAACTTCTCGCGCCGGAAGGCAATGCAGCCATTCCCGCCTGCACCGGACTGGGCATAAACCTTCGCGACGTCGAGAAAACGCATGGATTAGTCCTTTATGCGGCTTGTTTTCGCAGGAAATCGGCCCGCGTCAACAGCATGTCATGGCACAGCACCGCCATGCCCCGGGCCCTGCAATCCCGCATATTCGAGCCATTGTGGCGCGCCCCCAGCTTGGCCAGGACGTGGCCGGAGGCGGGATTGTCGTAGAACCAGCCGGCATGGACGGTATCCAGCCCCAGCACCTCGAAGGCGTAGGTCACCAGCCGGTAGGCCGCCTCGGTGGCATAGCCCATGCCCCAGAAGGGCTTGCCCAGCCAGTAACCGAATTCGCAGATGTCCTCGGCATGCAGCCCCGTCAGGCCCATGAACACCCCGTCCGTCTTGCGGGTGATCACAAAACGATTGGGCTGGCCCGCCGCGACAAAGGCTTCGGCATCGTCCTCCGCGTAAGGATGCGGCACACGCGACGTCATCCGCGCCACGTCGTAATCGCTGAGCCACGCCGTCATGCTTTGAATATCCCTGGGGCCCGGCGGCCGCAGGATCAGTCTGTTTGTCTCCAGGATGCACATGTCATTCCCCGCTCGTTCCTTTCGATGCGAGGAATAAAAAAGGGAGATGGCGGACCATCTCCCTCGCAACAATGGGCCGCCAATTTCTTGGCGGCCTATGTCTTCAGCCGCCTATTCTGCCGCAATCTTCATCGCCGGATTCGCGTGCGAGACTACGGACACGAAGGTACGGCGCTTGTAGCCGGTCTTGAACGAGACATGGCCGTTGCGAAGGGCAAACAGGGTGTGGTCCTTGCCCATGCCGACGCCTTCGCCCGCATAGAACTTGGTGCCGCGCTGACGAATGATCACATTGCCGCCGGCGACCTTTTCGCCGCCGAACAGCTTGACGCCCAGCATCTTCGGGTTCGAGTCGCGACCGTTGCGCGAAGAACCGCCTGCTTTTTTGTGTGCCATACGACTAGTCCTTTAACCGGCGGTGATGCCCAGCACCTTCACGGTCGTGAAGTGCTGGCGGTGGCCACGCTTGCGGTGGGTGTTCTTGCGACGCTTCTTCTTGAAAGCGATGACTTTCTCGCCCTGGCCGTGCTCGACGATCTCGCACTGGACCGAGGCGCCCTTGACCAGCGGCGCGCCAATCTTGGGGCTGTCGCCGCCCAGCATCAGGACCTCGAGGTCGAGCTTGGCGCCAACGTCACCGGCAAGTGTTTCCACCTTCAGGACGCTGTCCTTGGCCACTTTATACTGTTTTCCGCCAGTGCGGACGACCGCGTACATGGTCTAAACCTTTGAAAATAATTGTTTATCTGAGGGAACGAGTCCCCCGAAGAGCGGCGGAATATACGCAAAGACGCTGTGGGGTCAAGGACCGGTTTTTACAGCCCTTTTATGGCGTTCCGCGACCTGCCCCATCACGGCCCCCACCAGCAGGATCAACCCGACCGCCAGGGCCGCCCATTTGGCGTGGCTCAGCATGGCGGCCAGGCCCGCCATCGCGTCCGTGGCACCCCACAACATCATGGAAAATTGCAGGGCGTTCTCGCACGCATCCAGCAATGCGCCCGCAAGCGGCACCGCCGCCAGGGTGGTGAGCATGCGGCGGACCCGGCCCGGGCGCGGCGCAAAGGCTTCACGGGCCAGGATGCCGGAATAGAAGAACGCCGCCGCGTAGAGGGGCATCAGCAAGTAATCCAGCCCCAGATTGAAGCCAGCCCGCACCGCATACATCGGCGGCCAATGCCGGAAGGCATAACGATAGTCGGGGGCCGTGGAAAAAGTCTGCAGGTCGGCGGTGCCGAAGCCGGACAGGGCCTTGAGCCGCAGGTCCAGCGCCAGCAGCACGGCGAAGACCATAGCTGCCGCAATGGAGGTGATGGCCCAGCGGCGGACCAGCATTTGGCGAGTGATGCGCATGACGCCCCTGAGATATGCTATTTCCATATTATGCGATCCGTCGGCGACATTCTCTACAATTTTCACTGGGTGACCCCCGGCGATGCGGCGCGCGCCATGCAGGACTGGGCCGGCGGGCTGGGGCCTTTCCTGAAACGCCGCGGCATCCGCGCCATCATCAACCTGCGCGGCCGCAACGACGATCTGGGCTGGTGGCAAAAGGAAACCACGATCGCCAGGGATGCCGGCATCGCGCACCTGGACGCCATGCTGGATTCGCGCAAGCTGCCGACGCGGGAGATGCTGGTGCGGCTGATCGCAAGCTTCGATGAAGCGCCGCGCCCCTTCCTGCTGAAATGCTCCGGCGGCCAGGACCGCACCAGCTTTGCTGCCGCGCTGTATCTCATCCACCGCGACGGCTGGGGCGCCAGGCCCGCGGCGATGGCCCAGTTCGCCCGTTTCCCCTATTTGCATTTTCCCAAGCGGCATCAGCGCTGGCTGAAAGCCTTTGTGGAATTCGCGGCCGAAGGCGCGAAAGGTGCGCCGCTGAAAAGCTGGATCGCACAGGACTATACGCCGGAGAAATTGAAGGCCTGGCTGGACGCGAACGGCATGGCTGGCAGCTATGTCGCGATCTTCAACACACCGACACGCTCGCCGAGGCAATGGTAGCCAAATTTGCTGTCGCGCCGGACGTGTTCCTGTGGCGCGAATACTTTGATCCGCTGCAGCAGAAAGCCTTGCTGGACGATGTGCTGGCGCGGCTGGAACAGGCGCCGCTTTACCGCCCGGTGATGCCCGGAAACGCCAAGCCCTTCTCGGTGGAGGAAAGCAATTTCGGCACGCTGGGCTGGGTGTCGGACAAGGCGGGCTACCGCTACCAGGCCGCCCATCCGGTGACCGGAGCGCCTTGGCCAGCGATCCCCGACGCGCTGCTGGCGCTGTGGGAGCAAATCAATGAGGGTCCGCCGCCGGAATGCTGCCTGGTCAATCTCTACCGCCCGGGCGCCAGGATGGGGTTGCATCAAGACCGGGACGAGAAGGACACCAGCGCAGCGGTGATCGGCGTGTCGCTGGGAGACGAGGCCCTGTTCCGCATCGGGGGGACCGCCAAGGGCGGCAAGACCCTCTCGGTCCCATTGGCGTCCGGGGACATGATCGCCTTTGGGGGCACAGCCAGGCTCGCCTATCACGGGATTGATCGCATCCGGCCGGGCACGTCCCGGCTGGTTCCGGGCGGCGGGCGGCTCAGCCTGACGCTCAGGCGGGTGCGTAGATAAAAAAGCGCCCCCGGCCGGGGGGGGCCGGGGGCGAAATGCGCTTTGAATCGCGCGGGGGGAAGCCGGGAGGGGATGACCGGCGACCCCAGCGAAGACGGGGGCTGAAAGCGAGCGGGGGGCAGTGCCAGCAGCCCAAGACCGTCTTCGAGAAGTAAACTATGCAGGAATGCCACAGGTTTCAAGAATATTCTGACACCTGACAGATTTATAATGACAGTGCTATTTTTGTCGTGGTGATTTTGGCCAAATCACCGGGTTTTTGCGGCCCCCGTGCGGCAGCGGCCACAGTCAGCCCCAGGATTCCTTCATCCCCTGACGCCGGCCCGGGACCACCGCAGCGGCGGGAATCTCCAGCATGGGCGCGCCCAGCCATTTGCCCTGGCCGTGATGGAAGCCCATGGCGTGCGCGGCCTTGGCCATCGCTTCACTTTCGATCCATTCGGCGATGGTGGTGACGCCCATTTCGCCGCACAGCTTGGCCAGACCCGCCAAGAGGGCGTCATCGCGCTTGGAGCTGCCGATCTTCTGGATCATGGCGCCGTCGAACTTCACAAAATCCACCTGGAAGGCGTGCAGGTAATTGACGGACGCGGCACCGGCGCCGAAATCGTCCAGCCCCACGCGATAGCCCATGGCGCGCAGCGCTTGGATGGCCTTGCCGGCGCTTTCCAGATCGGCGATGGCCGCGGTCTCGGTAATTTCGATCAGGGTGCGCGGCGCCAGCTTGCGCCGCTTGGCCAGGATCGCGGCTAGCATGCCGAAGCTGGCAGGGGACGCGATGGTGGCGCCCGAGACATTGAAGGCGACATGGGCATGGGGCTGCTGTTCGATCAGGCCCAGCACCTTGTTGGCGACCGCCAGGTCGAAAACATTGGCGATGCCCAGCGCCTCGATGAACTTCACGGTCTCACCGGTGCCTTCGGGACCGGTGAAGCGCGCCAGCGCCTCGTAATGGGAGACCTTGCCGGTCGCCAGGTCGCTGATCGGCTGATAGGCGATCTCGAACGCCCCCTCGCCCACCGTGCGGGTCATTTCCGCCAGACGCAGCTGGGTCTCGTCCATCATGCCGGCAAAGGCGTCGGAGATATCGCCCTTGGTGTCCAGCTTGCCCCTCTCGGCAAAGCGCTCGACCACATAGCGCAGCGACAGCATGCGCTGTTCGGGCGAAAGGCCCGCGCCCTGCAGGCCGATGCGGGTTTCGCTCATCCTGGGCGGGGTCAGGCCGCCGGCGCTGATGGCGGCGGCCAGCTTGCCGGCCAGATCCAGATTGCCGCGCGTGGCCGGCGCCAGCGCACCGAAGCTGGTGTCGGAGATGCGGCCCGTACTGCTGGCGCCCGCCGTTTGCAGACTGTCACCGATGCTCTGCAGCAGCGCATCGGCGCCGTCGGGCGAAAGCTGGGCGCAAAGTTCGGGCAGGCCCGGCACATTGACCAGGGTC
>CANGRN010000073.1 GCA_947455695.1 Alphaproteobacteria bacterium | reverse complement strand
GATGCTGGAACTGATCGCACCGCATGCGCGGCGCGCGGTGGGCATTGATGTCAGTCCCGACATGCTGGCCATCGCCCGTGACCGTTTGCTGCGCGCCGATATTCACAACGCACAGGTGCGGCTGGGCGATACCTATCGCCTGCCGTTTCCCAATGGCGCCGTCGGCGCCGGTTTCGATGTCGTGCTGTTCCACCAGGTGCTGCATTACCTAGATGATCCGGGCACGGCGGTGGCAGAGGCCGCGCGCGTCATGGCGCCGGGCGGCCGTCTGCTGATTGCCGACTTCGCGCCCCACAAGGAAGAGTTCCTGCGCGATGAGTTCGCCCATCGCCGTCTGGGTTTCTCGGACCGGGAAGTGGAAAGCTGGTTCGCGGGCGCAGGGCTTGCCAATGCCGGCAGCGAAACCATCGCGCCCACGGGCGAAGGCGAAAAACTCATCGTCAAGCTGTGGCTGGCCACGGCAAAAGCAAAAAGCAAAAAAGAAGCCGCATGAGCCTGGAAAATCTGATCACAAACCCGGGGCCGCTTGCGGTCTCGTTCGAATTCTCCCCGCCCAAGACCGAGGAGGCGGAAGCGGCGCTGTGGCTGGCGATCCGCCGGCTGGAGCCGCTGGCGCCGTCCTTTGTCTCGGTCACCTATGGCGCGGGCGGGTCCACCCGCGAACGCACCCATGCCACCGTCAAGCGCATCGTGGAGGAGACATCGCTCAAGCCGGCCGCGCACCTGACCTGTGTCGGCGCCTCGCGCGGCGAGATCGACGACATCGTGCGCGCCTATTGGGATGCGGGCATCCGCCATATCGTGGCGCTGCGCGGCGACATGCCCGGCATGAGCGGGCCTTATGTGCAGCATCCGGAGGGCTACAATTCCACCCCGGAACTGATCGCGGGCATCAAGAAGATCGCGGACTTTGAAGTCAGCGTGTCTTTTTATCCGGAACGTCATCCGGACTCGCCCAGTCACGGCCATGACATCGAACTGCTGAAAGCCAAGATGGACGCCGGCGCATCGCGCGCGCTGGGCCAGTTCTGTTTCGACAATGATTTGACGGCGCGGTTCCGCGACGATGCCGCGGCCGCCGGAATCACCATTCCGGTGGTGCCCGGCATCATCCCCACCACCAACTTCAATGCCGTGGCGCGCATGGCGGGCAAGACCGGCGCCTCCATCCCCGCCTGGCTGGCAAAGGCCTATGATGGGCTGGATGACGACGTGGAAACCCGGCGTATCGTGGCGGCCGCTGTGCTGGCCGACCAGGTGCAGCAGTTGCGCACGCGCGGCTTCGGCCAGTTCCACTTCTACACCCTCAACCAGGCCAACCTGACTTACGCGGCCTGCCGCATTCTCGGTATTCGCCCCAAGGAATTGTCATGAGTTTTGATCGCAGTGCCCGCATCGCCTGGATGAAGGAAGAGGCGAAAAAACGCCTGCTTCTGTTGGATGGCTCCTGGGGCGTGATGATCCAGGGCTTCAAGCTGGGCGAGGAGGATTTCCGGGGCGCGCGTTTCGGCAATCACCCGTCCGAGCTGAAGGGCAACAACGACCTTCTCACCCTGACCAAGCCGGAGATCATCCAGAATATCGGCCGCCAGTATCTGGAAGCCGGGGTGGATTTCATCGAGACCAACACCTTCAACTCCAACTTCACCAGCCAGGAAGATTATGGGCTTGGGCATCTTGTTGGCGAGTTGAACGAAGCGGGCGCCAGGCTGGCGCGCGATCTGTGCGACGAATATTCCACCTCCAGCCGGCCGCGCCTGGTCGCGGGCGTTCTGGGCCCGGCAAACCGCACCGCCACCATCTCGCCCGACGTCAATGACCCGGCCTTCCGCAACATCACCTTCGACCAGCTGCGCGAAACCTATCGGGACGGCACGCGCGGCCTGATCAAGGGCGGCAGCGACGTCATCATGATCGAGACGGTGTTTGATACGCTGAACGCCAAGGCGGCGATCTATGCCATCGAGGAAGTGTTCGAGGAGATGGGCGTGCGCCTGCCGGTGTGGATTTCCGGCACCATCACCGACCTGTCGGGCCGTACCCTGACCGGCCAGACGCCGACCGCCTTCTGGCATTCGGTGCGCCATGCCGACCCCTTTGCCATCGGGCTGAACTGCGCGCTGGGCGCCAAGGAGCTTCGTCCCTATATCGCCGAGCTGTCGGGCGCCTGCGACACGCTGGTGTCGGCCCATCCCAATGCCGGTCTGCCCAATGAATTCGGCGGCTATGACGAGTCGCCGGAGCAGATGGCGACGATGATCGAGGAATTCGCCCGCTCCGGCCTGGTCAATATCGTGGGCGGCTGCTGCGGCACCAAGCCCGATCACATTGCCGCCTTCGGCAAGGCGATCGCCGGCGTGACGCCGCGCGCCATTCCGGAGAAGCCGAAATACATGCGCCTGTCGGGGCTGGAGCCGTTCACGCTCACGCCCGACCTGAACTTCATCAATGTCGGCGAGCGCACCAACATCACCGGCAGCGCCAGGTTCCGCAAGCTGATCGTGGCGGGTGACTATGAAGCGGCGCTGGAAGTGGCGCGCAGCCAGGTCGAGAATGGCGCCCAGGTCATCGACATCAACATGGACGAAGGCATGATCGACGGCGAGGCGGCGATGACCCGTTTCGTCAACATGATGGCGGGCGAGCCGGACATTTCCAAAGTGCCGCTGATGATCGACAGCTCCAAGTGGAAGGTGATTCAGGCCGGCCTGAAATGCTGCCAGGGCAAGGTCATCGTCAATTCGATCTCGCTGAAGGAAGGCGAGGAATCCTTCCTGGAACAGGCCAGACAGGTGCGCCGCTTCGGCGCCGCCGTGGTGGTGATGGCGTTCGACGAGGTCGGCCAGGCCGACACGAAAGAGCGCAAGATCGAGATCTGCAAGCGGGCCTATGACCTTCTGGTGCAGAAGGTGAACTTCCCGCCCGAAGACATCATCTTCGATCCCAATATCTTCGCGGTCGCCACCGGTCTGGAAGAGCATAACGAGTATGGCAAGGCGTTCATCGAAGCGGCCGAGGTCATTCGCCGCGAAAATCCGCATGCCCATATCTCGGGCGGCGTCTCCAACTTCAGCTTCTCGTTCCGCGGCAACGAAAAGGTGCGCGAGGCGATGCATTCGGTGTTCCTGTTCCACGCCATCAAGGCGGGCATGGACATGGGCATCGTCAATGCCGGTCAGCTTACCGTCTATCAGGACATTCCCACGCCCCTGCGCGAGGGCATCGAGGATGTGCTGTTCAACCGCCGCGAGGATGCCACCGAGCGGCTGCTGACCCTGGCGCAGGAGTACAAGGGTGGCGCGGCCACTGCCGAGGTGGAAGACGCCGCCTGGCGCAGCCTGCCGGTCAACGACCGCATTTCCCACGCCATGGTGGCGGGCATCGATGCCTTCATCATCGAGGATACCGAGGAAGCACGTGCCGCCGCGACCCGTCCGCTGGACGTGATCGAAGGCCCGCTGATGGCCGGCATGAATGTGGTGGGCGACCTGTTCGGATCGGGCAAGATGTTCCTGCCCCAGGTGGTGAAGTCCGCCCGCGTGATGAAGAAGGCGGTGGCCTATCTGCTGCCCTACATGGATGCCGACAAGAGCCAGGTGAAGGAACCGGCCGGCAAGATCATCATGGCCACGGTCAAGGGCGATGTGCACGACATCGGCAAGAACATCGTGGGCGTCGTGCTTCAGTGCAATGGTTACGAAGTCGTCGACCTGGGCGTGATGACGCCAACGCAGAAGATCCTGGACGCCGCCCGGGAGCACAAGGCCAACATCATCGGCCTGTCCGGCCTGATCACGCCCTCGCTGGACGAGATGGTGACGGTGGCGTCCGAGATGGAGCGCCAGGGTTTCGACATCCCGCTGATGATCGGCGGGGCGACCACGTCCAAGGTCCATACGGCGGTGAAGATCGATCCCAGCTATCGCCGCGGCCAGACCGTCTATGTCACCGACGCGTCCCGCGCCGTGGGCGTGGCATCCAGCCTGCTGCACAAGGACACCGGCGCCGCCTATGCCGCCGAGATTCGCACCGAATATGAAAAGATGGCCGTGGCCCATGCCAACAAGCAGGTCAGCGGCAAGCGCCTGAGCCTGGAGCAGGCGCGCGCCAATGCGGCCAAGGTCGATTTCACCGGCTATGTGCCGCCGGCGCCCGGCTTCATGGGCTCGCGCATCTACACCAATTACGACCTGGGCGAGCTGGCCAATTATATCGACTGGGGGCCTTTCTTCTCGACCTGGGAATTGGCGGGACCATTCCCGGCCATCCTGACCGACGACAAGGTCGGCAAGGTGGCCAGCGACCTGTACCGCGACGCCCAGGCGATGCTGAAGAAGATCATTGATGGCAAGTGGCTGACCGCCAGCGCGGTGATCGGCTTCTGGCCGGCCAACCGCGATCCGAAGAATCCCGACGACATCATCGTCTATGGCGACAAGGCGCGGAAGTTTCCCGTCCAGACCCTGCACACCTTGCGCCAGCAGATGGCGCGCGAGGCGGACCGCCCCAACCTGGCGCTGTCCGACTTCATCGCGCCGGTGGGCGTGGAGGATTATATCGGCGGCTTTGTCGTCACCGCCGGCATCGGCGAGGACAAGCACATCAAGAAGTTCGAAGAGGCCAAGGACGATTATTCCGCCATCCTGCTGCGGGCCCTGGCCGACCGCCTGGCGGAAGCCTTTGCCGAGCGCATGCATGAACGGGTGCGCAAGGATTACTGGGGCTATGCCGCCGAGGAAAAACTAAGCAATGACGAGCTGATCAAGGAAGCCTATCGCGGCATCCGCCCGGCGCCCGGCTATCCCGCCCAGCCCGAGCACAGCGAGAAGGCCACCTTGTTCAAGCTGCTGGATGCCGAGGCCAAGATTGGCGTGAAACTGACCGAAAGCTATGCCATGTGGCCGGGCTCCTCGGTGTCGGGCTTCTATTTCGCCCATCCCGAAAGCCGCTATTTCGGCATCGGCAAGATCGAGCGCGACCAGGTGGAAGATTACGCCAAACGCAAGGGCTGGGACTTGGAAACGGCCGAACGGTGGCTATCTCCTATCCTGAACTACAATCCGCGGACGGTAGCCGCGTAGGGGAATTGATGTCCGTCTGGGGTAAAGTCAGTGGCGCCGCGGCCGGCCTGTTTGTGGGCGGTCCCATCGGCGCGCTGGTCGGTGCCGTGGCGGGCCATTTCTTCCTGGATAGGGACAGTGATCCCGGCGTCACCTTCACCATCGCCGTCATCGCCCTGGCCGGGAAAATGGCGCGCGCCGACGGCGTGGTGACGGAGGAAGAATTCGCCGTCTTTCAGCGCGTGTTCGGGGTGCCGCCGCAGGAAGAAGCCAATGTGCGGCGCATCTTCAACCTGGCGCGCCAGGACGTGGCGGGGTTCGAGCATTATGCCGGCCAGATCGCGCGCCTGTTCATGGGCAATCCCGCCATGCTGGAAGACATACTGGACGGGCTGTTCGAGATCGCCAAGGCGGACGGGGTGCTGCATCCCTGCGAGGCGAAATTCCTGGAGCGGGTGGCGGAAATCTTCGGCTTTGCGCCCAATGAATTTCGCCGCATCCGCGCCAGCCATTTCGCGCCGGAGCTGACCGATCCCTATGTCATCCTGGGCCTGTCCTATGCCGCCGACGATGACGAGCTGAAACAGACCTATCGCCGCCTGGTGCGCGAGAACCATCCGGACAGCCTGATGGCGCGCGGCGTACCGGCCGAATTCCTCAAGCTGGCCAATGACAAGCTGGCGGCGATCAACAGCGCCTATGAGAAGATCCGCACCGAGCGAGGCTTGTGATGCGGACCGTTGCGCGGCCATCGCCCAATCACGATGACCGGGGCGGCGCAGCCATCGACATGCTGGTGCTGCACTATACCGGCATGACGAGCGGGGCGGCTGCGGTTGAGCGGCTGTGCGATCCGGCAGCCAAGGTGTCGGCGCATTACACGGTCGACGAAGACGGCACGGTTTACGCGCATGTGCCCGAAGAGCGGCGCGCCTGGCATGCCGGCGTGTCGCATTGGGCGGGCGTGGACAATATCAATTCCCGCTCCATCGGCATCGAGATCGTCAATCCGGGCCATGAGTTCGGCTATCGCGCCTTTCCCGAGGCGCAGATCGCGGCGCTGATCGAACTGTGCGGCGGCATCCTGGCGCGCCATGCCATTCCCGCCTCGCGCGTGCTGGGTCACAGCGATGTGGCCCCGTCGCGCAAGGACGATCCGGGCGAGTTGTTTCCGTGGCAGCGCCTGGCGGAGGCGGGCATCGGCGTGTGGCCGCAAGGCGTGAAGAGCGATTTGGAGGCCGTAGCGCTGACCCGTTACGGCTATGACCCGAATGCCCCTTTGGACAAGGTCATTACCGCCTTCCAGCGCCATTTCCGTCCCAAAAGTCTGACCGGCCAATGGGATGGAGAATGCGCGGCGCTGCTGGCTGACCTATTGTCACGATTGTCGATCGCGCATCCTGTCGTGTAAAATCCGCACCAGAAGCAGGGGTAAATATGCGGCTCAACGCACTCGCGCGAATTTCGCTTTATCTGCTGTTCGGTTGCACCTTCTGCAGCGCAAATTCGCTGGCCGATGAAGATCTGCCTGCGGTGCGAACGCTGCCTTGCGTAACCGCATGTGCCAACTCCACTCCAGCTGTTGGGGTGACCCAACCGCTTCCACCTTATCCGCACGAATTCCTGGTTTCCAATGAAACTTACGTCGAGGGTTACGTCCGCCTTCTTTTCAAGATCAAAACCGATGGCCATGTCAGCGATATTTCGGTTCTTTCGACCGTAGGACCGCAGGTGTTTGCCGATGTTACAGTAAAGACTATCAAGGACTGGCTCTACAAACCTGCCACTATCAACGGAAAGCCCGTTGAAACCTGTCGCAATTTCGTGATGATTTTCACCATGCGGGGCTTCGGGCGTGGCGGACGGCCCGCTATTGCGCAAGCCTATCGGGATGCCATTGACAGTGTGAAAGCGGAAAAATGGGACGATGCGCAGGCGACTTTGGCCACGGCATCTTCCATCCCAAAGCTGAACCTGTATGAGCGCGGCATGCTGGCAAACCTGGATTCGCTTATTGCGCTTAAAAAGAAAGATTAT
>CANGRN010000072.1 GCA_947455695.1 Alphaproteobacteria bacterium | reverse complement strand
TTTTCTCCACCTTCGTCAAGCCGCTGCGCAAGGATAGCGGCGGCACCGAAGCCTCGGTGTGGAGCGATCCCGGGGTGAAGCTGGTGTTGATCATGGTGTTCTTCACCGCCATCTACATGATCGGCCAGCAGACCTATGGCGGCGTCATGAATCTCTATGTGCGCGACCGGGTGGCCAAGATGGTGTTGGGCTTCGACATCCCCACCACCTGGTTCCTGTCGCTCAACCCGCTGATCATCATCCTGGGCGGGCCGTTCGTGTCGAAATACTGGGCCCGGCATGACCTTACCGCCCATCGCCTGCCCGCCATCACCAAGATCCTGACCGGCACGGTGTTGATGGTGCTGTCCTATGTGCTGATGCTGGTGGTGGACTGGCAATCGGGCGGTGCCCCGGTGGCACCGATCTGGATCGTGGTTTTCTACCTGGTCATCACCCTGGCCGAACTGTGCGTCTTTCCCATCGGCCTGGCCGAGATCAGCCAGCGCGCGCCCAAGGAAGTCACCGGCGTGCTGATGGGGCTTTGGGTCTTCACCATGGGCTTTGGCAGCCTGTGCGCCGGCTGGCTGGGCGGCACATTGGCGGACGCGCCAAGCTGGCTGATCTTCGCGCTGTTGGCAGGCGGCGGCGCGATCAGCGCTATGGTGCTGTTCGCGCTGGAGCCGATGATACGCCGCAGGCTGGCCTTACCAGGCTGACGGCTTTACCAGGCAGATGCCTGGCCATCCTTGCGATGATCGCTACCCGCCCGGTACATGCCATTGACCGGCTTCTGCGATGCGGGTGACGGATCGGGCGCCGCTTCTTTCGGATCGGGCGTGAACAGGATCGCCTGGAAACCGCCCACGATCGCACCGTTCACTGCCACAACCTTGTGCCCCATGGCCTTCAGTTTGCTGCCGACCAGTTCGTAAAGCGGCGATTCCATCGACAACAGGTTTGGCACCTGCTCGTGCCGGAAGCGCGCCATGTCGGTGGAGGCCTGCAGGTTGGCGCCCAGATCCACCATGTTCACCACCATCTGGGCGTGGCCTTGCGCCTGCATGTCGCCGCCCATCAGCTGGAACGCCATCCGCTGGCCGGACGCGTTGTGCATCAGGAACGCCGCCGCCAGGGTGTTGAACGGCCGCTTGTGCGGAACAATGGCATTGGGGCTTTTGGGATCCAGGCTGAACAGACCACCGCGATTGTGCAGGAAGAAGCCATAGCCCGGGACGGTGACACCCGACCCGAAGCCGGAGAAGTTGCTGTTTACCCACGACACCATGTTGCCCCAGCGATCGGCCGTGGACAGCACGATGGTATCGCCGGCGCCGTCGGCGCGGCCCGGACGGGTCACCGACGCCTTGGCCGGATCGATCCGGCCGCACAGGCTTTGCGCGTGGCTGGCCGAGGTCAGCGCCTTGACCTTGTCTTTCAGGCCGGGCGTGAAATTGGGATCGGCATTGACGGCGATCATGTCGGCATAGGCCAGCTTCTTGGCTTCCACCACCAAATGCCAATAGCGCGCATCCTTGGGACCCAGCGACGCCAAAGTCTGCCCCGGATAAACCTTGGCGGTGCAGGCTTCCAGGATGTTCAGCATCTCGTTGGCGGCAAAGCCCTGGCTGGGCGGCGGCAGTTCGGCAAGCGTGAAACCCTTATAGTCGCTCAGCACCGGCTCGACCCACTCGCCCTTGTAATCGGCCAGGTCCTGCAGGGTCATGGTGCCGCCCAGCGCCTTTTCCTTGGCGACAATGGCCTTGGCGATATCGCCCTTGTAGAAAGCATCGCGCCCTTGCGCCTGCAGCAGGCGGAAGGCCTTTGCCAAATCCGGATTGCGGAAAATCTGTCCGGCCCTGGGCTGCTTGCCGTTAATGTACCAGGCACGCACGGAATCGGGATCGACCGTCGTGCAGCAATTGGCAGGATCGGAAGGCACCGGTCCGATGGCATCGGGCAGGCGCCAGTCGAAGGCGGCGCGCTCGGTCAACGGCACACCCTGCTCGGCATAGGTGGCGGCAGGCTCCAGCACGTCCTTGAAGGTGCGGGTGCCGTATTTGTCCAGCACCTCCTGCCAGCCCCAGGCCGCGCCGGGCACGGTGGCGGCAAGAATGCCGCGCTGGGGCATGCCCGAGCCGGGCCCCCAATTGGCGGGATCGACGCGGTAGCCCTTGGAATTCAGGAAGGCGATGGTTTCACCGCTGGGCGCCTTGCCGCTGGCATTGAGCACATGCAGCTTGTGATCCTTGGCGGTGTAGATGATGGCGAACAGATCGCCGCCCATCCCGACATTCATCGGCTCGATCAGGTTGAGCACCGCGGCCGCGGCCACTGCCGCATCCACCGCATTGCCGCCCTTGCGCATGATCTCCAGACCCGCCTGCGCCGCCAAAGGCTGGCTGGTGGCGATAATGCCGTTGCGGCCCATCACTTCGGAGCGGCCCTGCACCATCCAGCCATCGGCACGGTCGCCATGCACCGCCGCACAGGCCGGCGGATTGGCCGCGCCGTCATTGCAGGTGGAGGTGACAAGCTGCGCATCGGCGGCAACCGCCGACAGACAAAGACCGATGACCGCAAGCCCGATCCGTGTGTGCTTTTTCATGCCGACCCCCGCCGTCTTTGACCCGCTCCTTATAACCAAAACTTGTATATGCTGCCACGTCATGGGAAGGGGCAAAGCGCCATGAAATCATTCTCGCGCCGCACCATGCTGGGCGCATTGGGAGCCACGGGGCTTGGCGGCCAGGTCTGGGCGCAAAGCGGCGGCTGCCGCGACGGCTTTGGCCAGCCCAAATGCCCGTTGCCGATGGCCCAGGCGCTGGCACCTATCAAGCCGGTGTTCGCGCCCACGGGCTGGAAGACCCTGGGGCTGGAAAGCTTCACCATCGATGTGGTGGACTACAAAAAGGAAGCCGCCTTCCATGCCGCCCTACTGGGCTGGACCCTGCGCGAGGATGACGGCGAGCGCGCCGTAATGGATATCGGCGATATCGGCAACTGCATCTTCCGCGAAGCGCCGACAGACAGCTTCGCCGCGGGTGGACCGCGTGCCGCCATCCGAAACTTTGGCTGGGTCATCGACCGGTGGGACGCCAAGGCCGTCGCCGCGGAATTGAAAGCCCGCGGCATGACACCCGTGGCCGACAACAGGGGCGCGTTTGAAAGTTTCTGGGTGAAGGACCCGTACGGCTGGCCGCTGCAGATCTGCAATGCGCATGGCCTGTTTGCCGCGCGCAAAAAAACGGCCACCGCCAAACCGCTGGCCCCGCCCTTTGCGCCGACCGGCTGGAAGACGGTGTGGTTCGATCACTTTTCCTATCGCGGCAACAACTACAAGCGCAGCGCGTCTTTCTATGCGAACCTGCTAGGCTGGGAAGGCGCCTTCGATGAAGGCACCCAGGTGGAAATGATGGCCGGGGATGCGGGCGATGTAATCTGCCGCGGCCCCAATCCCTTTCTTGCCCAGCAGCCGCCGCCGGAAGCGGCGACCATCGATCATGTCTCCTACGGCATCGCGCCCTGGGACGTGGAGAAGGTGCGCGCGGCACTGGAGGCGCGCGGCCTGCATGCCGCCACCGATACCGCCACCGCCCATATCGGGCCGGACAATCAGAAGGTGAATGACGACATCTATCAGGCGGCCTATCAGAGCTACCACACCGACACGCCCGCCGGTTTCAGCCTGCAGATCAGCTGGGTGACGCGCGACAAAAGGCTGGTCGGCGCCAATGCAGACAAGCCCAAGGCCTTGCGGAAATATCCCGCGCCCTGAGCTGCAAAATCATTCCCCGCCGGGCCCTCTTTTGGGGCAGTATCCGCCTGCCCAACAGGGGAAGGAAACACAATGCGGAAAACCGCAGCTGCCGCGGCTTTGTTGCTGACGGCCACCGCCGCCCAGGCCGATATCACCGTTTTCACCTCCGGCGGCACCAATCCGGGCTTGCGCACCCTGGCCGCGTCCTGGACGGCCGAAACCGGCAAGAACGTCACCATAGTTGGCGGCACCGTCACCAGGGCGCATGACAATGTCAGGGACAAGACGCCTGGCGACCTGGTGCTGCTGCCCCTGCCCGACCTGAAAGACGTTGCGGCCAATCTGAAGCCCGGCCCCTTCACGCCCATCGGCCGCGCCAATTTCGGCCTGGCGATCAAGGCCGGCGCCCCGCATCCGGATATCTCGACCCTGCCCAAATTCATCGCCGTGCTGCGCGCCGGCAGCGGCGTGGGCTTCACCGATCCCACGCGCGGCAGCGCCGCGGGCAAGATGGTCGCCGAACTTCTGGCGCGTCCCGACTTTGCGGGCGTCAAGCCGGTGCCGATTGCCGGCACACCGGGCCAGGCCATTGCGCGCGACGGCGTGCAGTATGCGCTGGGCCCGATGTCGGAAGAGGTTACGGTGCCCGGCGTTGAGGTGGTGGGCGTGATGCCCAAGGAAGTGGAAATGCACTTCGACTATACTGGCGCGGTGACGGGCTATGCCGCCCAGCCCGAGGAAGCGGCCGCGTTCCTCGCCTATATCACCCGGCCCGAGGCGCAAGCGGTGTGGAAGGGCACGGGGCTGGAAAAGCTGCCTTAGGTCATGAACCGCATCACCACATTGCGCAGCAAGGTGGAGATCGGGTTGTCGAAATTGTTCCACGGCAAGCTGCCGCAAAAGGTGATCGAGCCGGTGGAGAACACCGCGCCGCCCTTGGCCGTTTCAAAATACACCATGTCGGCGCGGATGAGCGGATCAGGCGCGTTGCCGGGCAAGGCATAGGCGACCGGCACCAGCAGGTCTTCCAGCGTCACGCCAAAATGCGATTGGTGACCCTCGGATCGGGCCAGCAACCGCGTATTGGGCGGCGTGCCCAAGACGGCATCGGCGCGGTCCAGCTCAAAGCCTGCCGCGCCGCCACCGGAAAAACCGAAACCGCCGATGGTCTCGTCGGTGATGCCGGCGAATAGCCAGGCAAGGTCCGGCGCATAGGAGTCCGGCATGCGCCGATAGTAGGAGCCTTCAAAACGGCCCTGGGCGGTGAAGCCGACACCAACCAGGCTTTGCGGTGTGCGGTCTTGGCGCCGCCACAGCCCGCCATATCCTGTGTCAAAGGCATGATAATACTCGCCCGGCTCGGCCGCCCAGGCGCGAGTGCCGCTTTCGGTGCGGCGCAGCTCCAGCGTATCGGGCACCGCGCCGGACACCGCGACGCGCCAGTAAAAGCCGTTGCCGCCCATGTAACAAAGCCGGCCGCCTGCACCCAGATAATCGCGAACCGCATTCAAGGTCCCGATACTTTGATACTCCGGATGCGTTCCGGTCAGGACGCAGGTGTAGCGCGACAACAGCGCCACGCCTTCGCGTTCCAGGTCATGGTCGGTGATGGCGTCCCAGGCGATGCCCATCGCGTCCAGCCAGGCGGCCAGATGCATGTCGGCGGGGAAATGGCGCAGGCCCGATCCCCTGGGATCGACATAGGCCATCTGGCCGGCGCGCATGGTCAGCACCGGACGGCGCAGCGAGGAGAAGCCGACACCGGAGCCGTCGCTGTGAAAATTGTAGGTGGAAAGGCCGAACTCCCTGTGCTCGGCGGGATGGTGCGGATAGACGCCCCATGCGGCGCGGCGGGCGCGAAACGTCTCATCGAAATTGTCGCGCTCGAAATTGGCATACACCTGATAGGTGTAGGTCGGAAACAGGATGGCGACCTTCGCGGCGGCGGCGCCGGGCGGTGGCAGCACAAACACCGGCACAATGTCCTGTTCATTCCCTGATCTCAGGCGGATGCCATAAACGCCGCTGGGCAGATCGGCGGGCAAGTTGAAGGTGAAATCGGTCTGCCAGTCGCAGTCGTAGAGATCATCATCATGGAAATGCACCGCGGCATACTGCTCGGGCGCCTCGGTCCATTTCAGCACATCGCCGTTCCACGATGACCCGCGCATCGCCCGCGTGGGCATATTGACCAGCTCGCCGTGCCGCTGATGCGGACCGCGGTCGGAAATCTTCTGGGTGGGAATATCCAGGCTGAAATCCCACCAGGCGATAACATCGCCGGGCTCGAGCGGCGCGCCCGCTTCGGCTGTGCCTTGCAGCAGCATCGGATGTTCCAGCCGGCCATTGAAATGATCGCCATAACCGCCCGCAACGGGCGCCGCCGCCAGCAGCAAGGTCGTCGGCGGATCGATTGCGGCGGACAGTTGGGCTTGCCCGCTGCCATCCACGCCCCAGTCCCGCGTAAGCGCGGTCTGCACCAGGCGCAGCGATTTGCCATCGCAGATCACCCGCAACTCGTACCAGCGCCGCTGCAGCATAGGCGCCGCCACGCGGCAGCGTGCATCGCCCACCGCAAGTTCTGCGCCTTCTGCGGTGACATGCAGCGAAAGACCTTTGCCGCCCAACAGGGACAGAACCGCCTGCGGCCGTCCATCCAGCAGCCAGGGCTGCACCCGCACCGACAGCGTCCATTCCCGCGGCAACACCAGGCCATCCAGCGCCACCAACCCATAGGAGCCGCTATGGATCTCTTGTTCCCGACCCGGATAGGTCCCCGCAAAAGCCGCCGGGACATTCTCGAAGATCATGCCCGGACCGGCCGGATTGGGATCGGCGCTGCGGATACGCACCAGATCGGCCTGGTAATCGCCACCAGGAGAGGAAACCTTGACCGCAATCTGGCCGCCAGCACGGGCCGACCAGCGGTCGGTATATCCAACAAGAATGCTCACGCCGCACCTTCCGAACGTTGCACCGTTTCCAGGGCGCGGCAAAAGCGGGCGAACAGCTCCTCCACTTCGGCTTCGGTAATGATCAACGGCGGGGCGAAGTTGATGCTGTCCTTCACCACCCGCAGCAGCAAGCCTTCCGCCATCATCGCCTCCTGCATCGCCTGGCCGCGCGCGCCCACCGCACCGGCGCGGCTGTGCAGTTGTACCGCCCCGCCAAGCCCGACGCCGCGAATATTGAACACCATGGGATGTCCGGTCAGCGACGCCAGCAACTGCTGCAGCCTGGGCGCGACCTTGCGGACATGGCCCAAGATATCGCGCTCCTCGATAATCTCGATCATGCGCAGCGCGACGGCAGCGGCGACCGGATGACCGCCATAGGTCGCGGCGTGGGAGAAGGAGCCCTC
>CANGRN010000071.1 GCA_947455695.1 Alphaproteobacteria bacterium | reverse complement strand
GATGTTGTTGCCGTCCTGCACGCCGGTTTTCACGTCGCGCTGGGTGACGGTCTTTTCCGGCGTCACCACGAAGACGAAGCTGCCGTCGGCGCCGCGCTGGATGGCGGCCACCGGCACGATGGTCTGGTTGTGCAGCGTTTCCACGAACAGCTTGATGTTCACGAACTGGGCGGGGAACAGCTTGTTGTCCTTGTTGTCGAACAAGGCGCGCAGCTTGACCGAGCCGGTGGTGGGATCCACCACCGTGTCCACCGCCGACAGGTTGCCGGATGTGATCTTGTTGGTCTGGCTGCGGTCATAGACATCCACCGGCAGTGTGGCGCCGCTGCCCACCCGCGACACGACCTTGCCGACGCTGTCTTCGGGAATGGTGAACAGCACGCTCATGGGATCCAGCTGGGTCACCACCACGATGCCGTTGGACTGGCCCGCCTGCACGATATTGCCGATATCCACCAGATGAATGCCGGCGCGGCCCTCCACCGGCGAAACGATGTTGGTATAGCCCAGGTTGATGCGGGCGGTTTCGACATTGGCCTGGTCGGACACCACGATGCCTTCGGTGGAGCGCACCGTCGCGGCCTGGGTCGCCACCTGTTGCTGGGCGATGGCGTTCTGCGCCAGCAGCGCCTGGTAGCGCTGCAAGTCGACCTTGGCGTTGGCGAGGGTGGCGGCATCGCGCGCCAGCTGGCCGCGCGCCTGGTCCAGCGCAGCCTGGTAGGGACGCGGATCGATCTGGGCCAGCGTCTGGCCGGCCTTGACCATCTGGCCTTCGGTGAAGTTGATCTTGATGAGCATGCCCCCGACCTGCGGGCGCACCGTGGCGGTCGAAAGCGGCGTCACCGTACCCAGCGCATTGAGCGTCACATTGATGTCGCCGGTGATGGCCCGGGCCACGCCGACCGGCTGGGCGCCCTGATTGATCAGGCCGCGCCGGCCCTGGTTCTTGGCCGGATAGATCGCCCAAATCAGAAGCGCCAGAAGCGCCAGCCCGACCGCGAACCACACCACCCGCGACAGCCGCGGATTGCGCGAACTCCAGCTTTTGACCCCAGCCCAGGTGCGGCCGACCGGTCCGGGCGCGGGCTGTGCCGCGCGCTCAAAATCACCGGGGGAGCGATCGATATTCATCCGTTCAATCCGTGTCACAAAAGGGCCCTAAAGCCCCAGGAAAGTGAATATGTCAAATGGGTTAGCAGCGTGAAGCTGAACGCAGGGTGAACTTATACCCTCAACGGGTTGGGGCAGATATAGCCGCCCAGTAAGGGAGAAATATGTCGCAAGTGTCCCAACAACTGGTACGGCCGGCACAATAACGCTATGTCGGCCCCCGGCCCCGTGCCGGCCCGATAACAAGAACAGGCGAATTCGTGCTTCTCGGTATTTTTCATTGGCTCATGCATGACGCCCGTGACTGGGTCACCGTCACCGCCCAGGCACATCCTTACTGGGTATTTCCCATTGCCTTCTTCATCGCCTTTTCGGAATCCTTTGTCGGCGTCTCGTTCATCATTCCCGGCACGATCCTGCTGGTAACGCTGGGCGGGGTGATCGGAGCCAGCCATATCAGCATGTTCCCGGCCTGGCTGGGCGCGGTGCTGGGTTCGATCCTGGGGGACTGGATCTCCTGGTGGATCGGTTTTCACTATCACCACAAGATCGTCCATTCCTGGATCTTCCGGCGCTTCGAAGAGCAGATCGAGAAGGCGCTGCAGCTGTTTCACAAGTGGGGCACCTGGGCGATCTTCATCGGCCGTTTCATGGGGCCGCTGCGCGCCACCGTGCCGCTGGTGGCGGGCATGTCCGAGCTGGAATTCTGGCCCTTCATGATCGCCAACACCGTGTCCGCCTTGGTCTGGGCCTATGTGCTGCTGGCGCCCGGAGCCGCCATCCTGCGGCACATTTTTCCGTAAACCACTGATTTATAAAGTTATTTTTTCGTAAGGTCGCTTTTTAGCCGGCCTTGGGCGGCCCGTGCTCGCCCCGGCGCGCGCCAAAATGGGACCGCCGTCACGGTTAATTGGCCGGGCGGCCGCCCAGCGGATGCAAAACCGCCCGTTTTGGTACCAAAAAGGACGAAAAGCCCCCGTTCCCGCTGGCCCGCCTCCTGCATCACCCCCTCACGAAGCCATAGCCCCGAGGCTGGAACGTGAGCAGGCAACAGACATCCGAAGCGGTCATGAAGGCGGTTTTCCCCGCCTTTGACGGCTTTGCCCTGACCGCAACCCATAGCGGCCAAGCCGAAGACATCGACACCAAGCGGCTGCTGGACGTGGCCCTGGCCGGTATCCTGGTGGTGCTGCTCAGCCCGATCCTGGCCCTGGTGTCCCTGGCCATCATGCTGGATTCGGCCGGCCCGCTGGTGTTCTGCCAGATGCGCACCGGGCTGAACGGCAGGAAATTCGGCATCCTGAAATTCCGCTCCATGCATGTCATGGAAGATGGCGCCGAAGTGCAGCAGGCGGTCCAGGGCGATGCCCGCGTCACCCGCGTCGGCCGCATCATCCGCAAATTCTCGCTCGACGAACTGCCCCAGCTCTTCAACGTCCTGGCCGGCGACATGTCGCTGGTCGGCCCGCGCCCCCATGCGGTGGCGCATGACATCCAGTATGGCGCGGAGATTTCCAACTACGCGGTTCGCTTCCAGGTCAAGCCGGGCATCACCGGCTGGGCCCAGGTGAACGGCGCACGCGGCGTCACGCCCACCACCGACGCCATGCGCACCCGCGTGAACCTGGACGCCTGGTATGTCGAGCATGCCAGCCTGGCGCTGGACCTGATGATCCTGGCGCGGACTCCGCTGGTTGTTCTGCGCACAAGGAATGCGGTCTGATGCGCGCGGCACTCACCTTCCCGGCGATCCCCGCGCAACATGAAGCGCCCATCCAGACGCAACTGGAAGCAGCCAATGATTCCTATACCGAAGTCACGGTCGGCGGCATCACCACGGCCTGCCTGTCGCGCGATGGGCTCGCCCGCATGATGCTGCAGGATTGCCTGGACGCCCGCTCCAACCCCAATCGCCAGCCCAAGCTGGTCTTCGCCTCCAACGGCCATGCCATCGCCCTGGCGGCGCAGGACGAAGCCTTCCGCTTCACCTTCGAGCAGGCCGATATCATCCATGCCGACGGCCAGGCCGCGGTGTTTGCTTCGCGCATGACCGCCACCCCGATCCCCGAGCGCAGCGCCACCACCGATTTCATCCATGACGCCTCCAAGGTCGCGGCCCAGCATGGCTTGCGCTTCTGTGTTCTGGGCGCCACCGAGGAAGCCAACGCCGAAGCGGTGCGCGTGCTGCGCGAGACCTATCCGGGACTGCAGATCGTGGGCCGCCGCCACGGCTATTTCGGCCGCGACGAGGAAGATGAAATCTGCGACGAGATCAACCTGACCCAGCCCGACGTGGTGTGGGTAGGCCTGTCGGTGCCGCTGGAATATGAATTCGCGGTCCGCAACAAGACCCGCCTGCGCGCCGGCTGGCTGGTAACCTGCGGCGGCTGCTACAATTTCGTCACCGGGGCCTACAAGCGCGCCCCCGGCTGGATGCAGGCCTGCGGCCTGGAATGGCTGTTCCGCCTGGTGAAAGAGCCCAAAAGGCTGTTCTGGCGCTATGCGGTAACCAATCCGCTTGCGATATTTTTACTTTTGACGCGCACAAGTTCCCTGCAAACGGCGCAGTAGGACTGCCCATGACGGTTTCGGACATCGCGCATACCGGCAGGCCCGGCTGGCGCATGCCTAGCGGCGTGTTCGGCACCATCCTGCGCTATGGCCTGTCGGCCAGTGGCCCGGTCGCGGTATCGGCGGCGCATTTCCTCGCCTCACTGATCTTCCTGCGCAGCCTTCCGGCACACGAGTTCGGCCTGTTCTCCTTTGTCATGGTGGTGGTCTCGTTCGGCATGAGCCTGAACGTGTCGCTGATCGTGGTGCCGATCACCCGCAACCTGGTGACCGGCGAAGCGGTACCGCGGCAGATCTGCTTCCAGATGAACTGGCTGGTGTGTGGCGGCTTTGCCGCCTTGCTGTTTGCCGCCCTGATGGTCGGCGGCGCGCCGCTGCGCGAAGCGGTCCTGCTGGCGCTGTTCGCCGGCGCCTTCACCTTCCGCTGGTTCTCGCGTTGTGTCGCTTACGTCAATGGCCGCATGGCCAACGCCATCACCTCCGACATCACCTATAGCCTCCTGGTCATCGGGACCCTGGGACTGCTGGAACTGACGCAGCGCGTGACCTTCACCCTGGGCAGTGAAATGATGCTGCTGTCGGCGCTGGTGGCGCTGGCGCCGTTCGGCGCAGGTTTCTTCCGCGAACAGATTGCGGCGCTGCGCAGCAATCCGATGGCCTATTGGCCGGTGTTCAGGGATTTGACGCGCTGGTCGCTGATGGGCGTGATCCTGACCGAGCTGACAGTGAACGCTCATGCCTACCTGGTCACATTCATCGCCGGACCCAGCGCCTTTGCATTGCTGGCGCTGGGCATGCTGCTCATGCGGCCCGCCGCCCTGATGCAGTCGGCCCTGCCCGACCTGGAACGGCCCGCCATGTCGCGCGCCATCGCCGCCAACGACATGGCGCACCTGTCACGCATCCGGCGCCATTTCACTTTCGGCCTGAGCGCCGCCTGGGCCGCCAACATGCTGCTCTGCGCCGCGCTGCTGCTGTTCTTCCCGGCCCTCCTGCTGAAGAAGGGCTATGCCCTGCATGACGTGATCGTGGTGGCGGTGATCAGCGCCGTCATCATGGCAATCCGCGCCCTGCGCACACCGTTTGCCGTGCTGTTGCAGGCCGCCGGACAATTCAAGGAGCTGGCGAATATCGGCACGGTGTCGGCCGTTGTTTCCGTCGCCGTGACCCTGGTACTTCTTGTCGCTTTCGGTCCCATTCCTTCGCTGGGCGGCATTGTGCTGGGCGAACTGGTGATCCTGGCCAAGGTTCGCAGCATGGCGCGCGACTGGAAAGCTTCTCACGCTGGAGCGGGCCATGCGTGACAGCGTCATTATCTGCATTCCGACCTTCAAGCGCCCCAGGATGCTGGCGCGGCTGCTGGATGCCATCGCCGCGCTGGAAACCGACGCCGATGTCCGCGTGCTGGTGGCCGACAATGATGCCGAAGGCCATGCGGGCCTGGATTACTGCAACAGCCTGGCCGGCTATCGCTGGCCGCTTTCGAGCGTGATCGCGGACAAGCGCGGCATTGCCCAGGTGCGCAACACGCTGATCGAGAATGCCCTGAAGACCGACGCCCGGTTCATCGCCATGATCGATGATGACGAATGGCCGCAAAAGGACTGGATCAGCCAGTTCCTGAAAACCGCCCACCAGACCCAGGCCGACGTGCTGCAGGGTTCCATCCTGTTCGGGCAGGCATCCGCCGCCGACGGCCATGGCGATATCCGCCGCCCCACCGGTCCCATTGCCATGCTGCAGGGCGCCGGCAACCTGCTGATCGCCCGCGCCACCCTGACCGAAATGACCGCCCCCTGGTTCGACCCCCAGTTCGCCCTGTCGGGCGGCGAGGACCAGGACTTCTTTGTACGTCTTCAGCGCACAGGAAAGCGCTTTGCATGGGCTGACGAGGCCCGCGCCCATGGCGATGTGCCCGACACCCGCGCCAATCTGGGCTGGCTGCTGCGCCGGGCCTATTCGGTGGGCAATTCCGACATGCGGGTGCTGCTCAAGCACCGTCCCGGTCCGGCCCGCCTGGCCGCCGAAATCCTGAAAATCCTGGCTTCTCTCTTGTTGTCGCCGCTGGCCGCCGCCATCCTCGCGGTCAGCCCGAATCGCAGGGCCATCCCGCTGCAGAAACTGTTCCGTGCAGCGGGCAAGCTCAGCGCGATGTTCGGTGCGCGCTACAACGAGTATGCCGTGGTCCATGGCGAATGAGTACGCTCTAGCTTACACAGCCCCGCGCGAGATCGACCGCAGCCTGCTGCCGGTCATCGCCTTCATCGGGCTGCTCCTTCTCATCTATGTCGGGCTCGACGCCTTCTCGCCGCCGCCGCTGGTGTCGCAGTTCGGCGGCGTGCGCGAAGCCTCGCGCAGCGACGTGGTGCGCCAGATCGCCTATCTGGGCGTGGCCGCCATGATCGGCATCGCCGCCCTGCAGCGTTTCGGCATCGGGCTGCTTCGCGCCATTCCCCTCAGCATGGGAATCCTGCTGGCCTGGTGCATGGCCAGCGCCATGTGGGCGCCAGACACCTCTATCGTGCTGCGCCGCGCCGGACTCGAAATCGTGGTGGTGGTGTCGCTGATGCTGAGCGTGGAAACCATCGGGCCGGTGCGCGCCTTCACCATCTGGCGCTGGCTGCTGGCGGTGATTCTGCTGGTGAACTTCCTGTCCATTCCGGTGATCGCCGCCGCCCGCCATGCCGCGGGCGAAATCGATCCGGCGCTGGTGGGCAACTGGCGCGGATTGTACGGCCACAAGAATGTCGCGGGCGCGGTCTGCGCCATCACCGCCATCCTGTTCCTGTTCACCCGCAATGGCCGGCACAACTGGATGGGCCTCGGCATCGCGCTGGCGGCGTGTTTTTTTCTGGCCATGACCCATTCCAAATCTTCCGCAGGTTTTCTTGTCGTGTCTGTGGGGGCGGGACTTTTGTACCGCTATGGCTGGCGCGATGGCCTGAGCCGCGCCGTACTGGCGACCTGCGCCGCGTTCCTCGCCGTGGCGGCGGTGGTGTTCATCCTGTTCGATGCCGAAAGCCTGGCCCGAATGCTGGAGGACCCCACCGAGTTCACCGGCCGCTCGGCCATATGGGCGGCGGAGCTGCGCTACATCGGCGACCACCCGCTGCTGGGCTCGGGCTTTGGCACCTTCACCGATACCAAGAGCCAGTCGCCGTTGCACAACTATGTCAGCGGCTCCTGGGTGGACGCGGTCAGCCATGGCCATAACGGCTATCTGCAGGTGCTGGTGACCATCGGCGGCATCGGCTTTGCGCTGGTGGTGATGGCGGCAATGGTGGCGCCGATGCGGCGCTTCTGGACCCTGGACCAGGGCGACGGGTTCAAGCCCATGCTGATGGCCCTGTTCGTCTTCGCCATCCTGCACAATTTCATGGAAAGCGACTTTCTGGAGGGCGATGGCGTCACCTGGGTGTCGCTTTTGCTGG
>CANGRN010000070.1 GCA_947455695.1 Alphaproteobacteria bacterium | reverse complement strand
AGGGCGACAATGGTTCGGGCATGCATGTCCACCAGTCGATCTGGAAGGGCGGCAAGCCCCTGTTCGCCGGTTCGGGTTATGCCGACCTGTCGGACCTGTGCCTGTACTACATCGGCGGCATCATCAAGCATGCCAAGGCGCTGAACGCCTTCACCAACCCGCTGACCAACAGCTACAAGCGTCTGATCCCCGGCTTCGAAGCCCCGGTGCTGCTGGCCTATTCGGCCCGCAACCGTTCGGCCTCCTGCCGCATCCCGCACTCGTCCTCGCCCAACGGCAAGCGCGTCGAGGTTCGCTTCCCCGATCCGGGCGCGAATCCCTACCTCGCCTATGCCGCGATGCTGATGGCGGGCCTGGACGGTATCGAGAACAAGATCCATCCGGGCGGCCCGATGGACAAGGATCTATATGCCCTTCCTCCGGAAGAGCTGGCCAAGGTTCCGCAGGTCTGCGGCTCCCTGCGCGAAGCGCTGGACAGCCTGAAGGCCGACCATGGCTTCCTGCTGAAGGGCGGCGTGTTCGACAAGGACTTCATCGAAGCTTATATCGACCTGAAGTACGAAGAGGTCTATGCCTTCGAACACACCCCGCATCCGGTCGAGTTCAAGATGTATTATTCGGTCTGATCGGATCGAAATCGAATGCGAAAGGCCGGGCGAAAGCCCGGCCTTTTTCTTTAGGCCACCGCGCTGGAGGTGAAGCCTGCCGCGGCGCCGGGGCGCGAGACCGGGAAGGTCACGAACACCGAGCAGCCCCGGCCAAATTCGCTTTCCAGCCAGGCGCGGCCGCCATGCAGTTCGGCCAGGCCGCGCACCAGCGCCAGGCCAAGGCCTGTGCCGCCCGCCTGGCGGTCGAAGCGGTTGTCCACCTGGTTGAAGGGCGTGAAGATCATGTCGAGCTTGTCGCGCGGGATGCCCGGGCCATTGTCGCGCACCATGACCTGGAAATCGCCATTGGCGGCGCGCCCGCCGATCACTTCGATCTTGCCGCCCAGCGGCGTGAACTTGACGGCGTTGGACACAAGATTGATCAGGATCTGCTTGAGCGCCCGCTCGTCGGCATAAAGTTCCGGCGCGCTGTCGTCGACCGCGATCACCAGCGTCTGGTCCTTTTCGCGCGCCTTGGTGCCGATCAGCTTCAGGGCGATGTCGAAAGTGCGCGCCGCATCCAGCGGATGGGGAGAGATGTCCATGCGCCCGGCCTCGATCTTGGCCACGTCCAGCAGGTCGTTGATCAGCGACAGCAGATGGGCGCCCGAGGAATGGATGTCGCCGGCATAGTCGCGGTAGCGCTCCGAACCGACCGGGCCAAAACATTCCTGGGCGATGATTTCCGAAAAGCCCAGGATGGCGTTCAGCGGCGTGCGCAGTTCATGGCTCATATTGGCCAGGAAGGCGGTCTTGGAGGCATTGGCGGTTTCGGCTTCGAAGCGCTTGCGCAGCGCCTCGTCGCGGGTCTCTTCCAGCTCGCGCGCCAGGTCCTCGACCTTGAAGCGCAGGCGGGCATCCTCGCCCATCCGCAGCACCAGGGGACGGCCGGTATGCCACATCTGGAACGCCACGAAGGGCGCCAGAACGCCCATCACCATGTCGGTGAAGGAATCGCCGAGGATGAAGCGCACCGACACCATCAGGGCCAGCGGCAGCAGGTTGGCGAGGTACATCTTCATGTTGCTGCCGCGCGCCACCACCAGGCCGGCAATCACCGCCATCACGCAGGCGGCCAGGAACATGTGGTTCAGGGCGTTGCCCGGTTCCCAGCACAGCCAGGGCAACAAGCCCCAGGCAAAGCTGCCAAAGACCTGGATCATGACAAAGCATTGCAGCCAGGAATCGGTATCGCCTTCGTCGTCGTTATAGTGTTCGTAGGCGGTGGCCATCAGCGCGGCGGCGCCCATCGCGGCGGTCACCGCCAGGGGCACGAACAAGGTCTTGGCGAAGCTGACATGGCCGAAGGCGCCGGTGGAACAGAGGATGGCGGCAGCCAGCGCCCAAAGCGGCGAGGTGACGCGGGTATTGCGCGCCGTGTTGGCGGCGAGCGACAGCTGCGCCTTGACGACGCGCGGCTCACTCTCCTGGCCCTCGGTGATGAAGCGCAACAGCGACACGCGGCTAACCCTTATGTTATGGGTCATTATTGCGCCGGGGCTCTTAATAATACCTTTGGTGGGGCTATTTTTTGGCAGCCCGGCTTTTGGCTCGCTTTTCACGCTTAAGGAAAAGTAAAACAGGCTCGCAAACGACGCGAATCGCGCCAGTGTGCACTGCACCGTTCACCTAGATTGTCCCCTAGAACAGAAGTTATGGCCAAGAAGAATCCCGACCTTTTCGACAGCTCGTCCAGTGCCTCCAAGGCCTACACCGCCAAGGACATCGAGGTGCTGGAGGGTCTGGAACCCGTGCGCCGCCGTCCCGGCATGTATATCGGCGGCACCGACACCAATGCCCTGCATCACCTGGCGGCCGAGATCATCGACAATTCGATGGACGAAGCGGTGGCCGGCCATGCCAGCAACATCCAGCTGGAATTGAAGCCCGGCAACGTGCTGGTGGTGCGCGACAATGGCCGCGGCATCCCGGTGGACCCGCATCCCAAGTTCAAGAACAAGTCGGCGCTGGAAGTCATCATGACCACGCTACATGCCGGCGGAAAGTTCGACGGCAAGGCCTATGACACGTCGGGCGGTCTGCACGGCGTGGGCGCCTCTGTGGTCAACGCGCTCTCGGAATGGATGGAAGTGGAAGTGGCGCGCGACAAGCACGCCCACAAGATGCGCTTCGAGCGCGGCCATGCCATCGGCAAGCTGAAGGACCTGGGCGCGGTCAACCGGCGCGGCACCATCACCAGCTTCAGGCCCGACGAGAAGATTTTCGGCGATCTCCAGTTCTCGCCCGCCCGTCTGCACCGCATGGCCAAGTCCAAGGCCTATCTGTTCCGCGGCGTGGAAATCCGCTGGTCCTGCGACCCTTCGCTGATCACCGACGAGACCCCGGTCGAGGATGTGCTGAAATTCCCCGGCGGGTTGCTGGACTTCCTGAGGAGCGAGATCGGCAAGGCCCCCACCGTCACGCCGCGCGAATTCTCGGGACGCACCGAGAACAAGGACGGACGCGGCGCGGTGGAATGGGCGGTGACCTGGGCGCCGTCGCGCGATCCCTTCACCCGCTCCTATTGCAACACCATTCCCACCCACCAGGGCGGCACCCATGAACAGGGCCTGCGCAACGCCCTGACCAAGGCGCTGCGCACCCAGGGCGAACGCGTCAACAATCGCAAGACATCCCTCATCACGGCCGAAGACGTGATGGACTCGGCCTGCGCGGTGCTGTCGGTCTTTATCCGCGAGCCCGAATTCCAGGGCCAGACCAAGGACAAGCTGTCGTCACCGGACGCCCAGCGCCTGGTGGAAAATGTGGTGCGCGATCATTTCGATCATTGGCTGGCGGAAAGCCCGGCAGAAGCCGGCAGGCTGCTGGACTTTGTGATCGATGCCGCCGAGGACCGGCTCAAGAAGCGGCAGGAAAAGGAAACCAAGCGCCAGTCGGCGACGCGCAAGCTGCGCCTGCCCGGCAAGCTGGCCGATTGCTCCAAGGGCGCGGCCGAAGGCACCGAGATATTCCTGGTCGAAGGCGACAGCGCCGGCGGCAGCGCCAAGCAGGCGCGCGACCGCGCCACCCAGGCGATCCTGCCCCTGCGCGGCAAGATCCTGAACGTGGCGTCCGCCGCCGCCGGCAAGCTGCAGCAGAACCAGGAATTGTCGGACCTGGTGCAGGCGCTGGGCTGCGGAACGGGCTCGAAATACAGCGCGGGCGACCTGCGCTATGACCGCATCATCATCATGACCGACGCCGACGTGGACGGCGCCCATATCGCATCGCTGCTGCTGACGTTCTTCTATCGCGAGATGCCGGGCCTGATCGAAGACGGCAAGCTGTACCTGGCCATGCCCCCGCTCTATCGCCTGACCCAGGGCGGCAAGACCATCTATGCCCGCGACGATGCCGACCGCGAACGGATCCTGAAGAAGGAATTCCGCGCCGGGGCCAAGGTGGAAGTGTCGCGCTTCAAGGGCCTGGGCGAAATGATGCCGGCGCAATTGAAGGAAACCACCATGCGGCCGGGTCACCGCACCCTGCTGCAGGTTCACATCCCCAGGGATGACGTCAAAGAGACGGAAAACATGTTCGAGCGGCTGATGGGCAAGAAGCCGGAACTGCGCTTCCAGTTCATCCAGGAGAATGCGGAATTTGCAGCTGAGGTGGTAGACGTCTGATAACGGCGCTTGCGGTCGTTATTTTGTCGCTCCGGCTCGTGCCGAGTTTGCCGCGGAAGTCGTGGACGTCTAGCGCGCCGGCACCGTGATGGTCGCCGCCAGCAAAGTCTGATCGCCATTCTGGGCCGGCACCGCATCGGCCGGGCGGGCACGTTGCAGCCTTGCGCCATCCGGCGGCAGCCCCCGACGGCGCGCCACCAACTTCAAAGTGACAGCATCCGGTGATCCCAGCCGCAATATGATCCGGGCGTGACCGCAATCCGGCGTCATGCAGCTGATGGCGGTGTATTGACCAAAGGCGTGGGTGTCGGCGCCGTTCACGCTCAGGGATTGCAGCCTGGCGCCGGCGGGCACCTCCAGCACGATGCCATCGCCGGGCGCATTCAGGTCCAATGTCACCTCATTGCCGCTGCGTGTGACGGCGGCGGCGGGCGGCGCAAGGCGCGCGCTGCCGGCCTGCGCGGCATAGCCATAGGCGACGCCGCTCTGTGGCGTGGCGGAAAAATTCGCGAGCGCGCGCACGGCATCGGGCAGATGGCTGACCGGGCTGGTGATCCAGGAGGCCTTCCCCGCCTTTTCGGCATAGACGAAATTCATCCGCTCCGGCGCGGCGGTGCTGAAGGCCGGCTGCAATCCCGCTGTCACCGCCAGGCCCAGCGCCAGCAGCAGCGATGCCGCAAAGGACCAGCCCCAGCCCCTCGCCTTCCCCAGCAGCGGCAACAGAGTCAGCAAGCCAAACGCCGCGCTGACGGTGAACATGGCATGCATCTTCAGGCCCAGGCTCTCTTCGCCGCTGGCATTGAGGCCCAGCCACACGAGCAACGCCACCACCGCCGCCAGCAGCAGCGCCACGTTCCGGCCGCCGCGCACCGTCACCAGCAGCAACGGCGCGGCCACCAGCGCCGGAAACAGGAAGTATGGCGTGAGCCCCGGCACCAGAACTGCGCAGGCGATGGCCAGGGCGGCAAACCACAACCAGCAGGCAGTGGCCGCCGCGCCCCGCGCCGCCAGGATCGCTACGGCAAAGACACCGAACGCCAGCGACAGGCGCAGCCATATGGGATGGGCATAAGACGGATCGGCATGACCCGATATCCAGGCCGCCAAGCCATGCAACACATAACCCATGCCGAGGCACCCTGCGGCCAGCAGCAGCGGCGACAACAGCGCCGGTATGATCGGCGGCGGCAAGGTGCGCCGTCCGCGCCGTGTCAGATAACCGGCCAGCGCGATGGCCGCGAAAGCGGCAATCGACAGCGGCAAGCCCCAACCCACCGGCAGGCGCGGCAGCCAGCGCCCCAGCACGTCGAGATAGATGGCGTCGGGGCCGTTCAGGCTTTGCGGATCGGCATGGGCCAGCGCCTCGGCCAGTTCCATCACCGCATCGCCCTGCTGCTGCAGGCTGCGCGGATCGATATTCTCGCGCCGGTCCAGCGGGGTGTGATAATGCGCGACGTTGCCGAGGAAGGCGAAATTGTAGGCCGGTGCACCCGTCGCCAGCATGGGCGTCAGGTCGGTATCATTGGGCATGATCTTGTAGATTTCGCTGTAGAGCGAGGATGTGGCGTATTGCTTCACGCTGTCCGCATACAGTTCGATCAGCTTGCCGTTGCCGGCGCTGGTCTGGAACAGATAGCTGGGGCCCTGGTTGCCCCGCGCTTCCACATTGATCACCGCGCCGACATTGGCGCGCGCTGCGGGATCGCGCAGATACAGCGAGGCCCCGACCATCCCCGCCTCCTCGCCATCGGTGAACACCGCGATCACCGGATGCTTAGCCCCGCCTTCGATCCCGCGCGCCTTCAAGGCGCGTATGGCCTCCAGCAGGATCGCGACACCCGAACCGTCATCGCCCGCACCAGGGCCGGCGGCGACGGAGTCGCTGTGCGCCATCAGCAAAATATTCTTGCCCGCACCCGGTGACACGCCGGCGATGATGTTGGTGACGGTGCCGCACGGGATATTGTCCCAGCGCTTTTGCGAATAGCAGCTCATGCCGTTCTGGGTGCGGGCCTGCACACCCATCGCCGCCAGCTCGCCCAGGATGCGCCCGCGCACCGCTTGCGCGGCAGGGCTGCCCGACGGATGCGGCGCCTGATCGCCCAGCACCCGGCCCAGCACGGCATCGGCGCGGGCGGCAGAGAATTGCGCGGCGGGGGCGTCCAGACCCAGTGCATCGGGACGCGATTGGGCGAACACCGACAAAAACCAGAGAGCGGCGGCCAAGCCGCCAAGTCCCCAAATCCGCACCACAATTCCCACCCGGTTCCGCCTGAAACCTGTAAATACAGGGATTACTTGCATTTTGGGGGAATATCCCTATTTTGCACTGCGATAAGAGTCGTGCTGCCATTCGGGCGCGCGGCCTGGGCGCCACATGTCGCGCCCCTTTTTCAGGAGCGTGCTACGACAAGTGTGACGACCTCCGGCGCGGAAGCCGGATTAGACGAAGTCATTGAAAATTCTGAGACTTCCTCGATTGTGATCCCCGCCGATCAGCCTGTTTCCACGGGCTTTGACAGCTTGGGTCTGTCCCCTGACCTTCTGCGGGCGGTGACCGACAGCGGTTACACCACCCCCACGCCGATCCAGGCCCAGGGCATCCCCCATGCGCTGCAGCGGCGCGACATGATCGGCATCGCCCAGACCGGGACCGGCAAGACCGCCAGTTTCACCCTGCCGATGATCGAGATGCTGTCCAAGGGCCGCGCCAAGGCGCGCATGCCCCGCGCGCTGGTGCTGGAGCCGACCCGCGAGCTGGCCGACCAGGTGGCGGAAAGCTTCGACCGCTATTCCAAATACTCCAAGCTGACCCATGCGCTGCTGATCGGCGGCACGGCGATGGACGAACAGATCAAGAAGCT
>CANGRN010000069.1 GCA_947455695.1 Alphaproteobacteria bacterium | reverse complement strand
GATATCGGCCTGCGCCGCTCGGCACAGCTGACAAATACGCGGCTCGCCGCCATCGTGTCCTCGTCTGACGATGCCATCATCGGAAAGACCATTGACGGCATTGTCACGGACTGGAACGCCGCCGCGCAGGACATCTTCGGCTATGACGCCGACGAGATGATAGGCCAATCGATCTCGCGGCTTCTGCCGCCGGGAATGGAAGACGAAGAGCGGAAAATCCTGGCCAGAATCCGTGCCGGCGAAAAAGTGGATCATTTCGAAACCCGGCGGCTGCACAAGAACGGCAGCATTATCGATGTCTCGGTCACGGTCTCGCCGGTGTGGGACGATGAAGGCATCCTGATCGGTGCCTCCAAGGTGGCGCGCGACATCACCGCAGCGCGCAGGGCGCAGACGGCATTGCGCGAACGCGAAGCGCATCTCCAGTCCGTCCTGGACACGGTGCCGGACGCCATGGTGGTGATCGACACGCGGGGCGTCATGCAATCCTTCAGCGCGACTGCCGAGAAGCTGTTCGGTTATTCGGCGAGCGAGGCGGTTGGCAAGAATGTCAGCATCCTGATGCCGCAGCCCTATCGTGGCCATCACGATTCCTATCTGGCGCGCTACATGGCCACCGGCGAAAAACGGATCATCGGTGTTGGGCGGCTGGTTGTGGGCCAGCGCAAGGATGGTTCGACATTTCCCATGGAGCTTGCCGTCGGAGAAATGCGCTCCGGCGAACGCCGCTTCTTCACCGGTTTCGTGCGGGATCTGACCGAGCGGCAACAGACACAGCAACGGCTTCAGGATTTGCAGTCCGAACTGATCTTCATGTCCCGCTTCACGGCGCTGGGCGAAATGGCCTCCACGCTGGCCCATGAACTCAACCAGCCCCTGACGGCGGCGACCAGCTATCTCAACGGCGCGCGCCGGTTGCTGGATGGCGGCAACCCTTCGGACTTCGCCACTGCGCGCGGGGCCATTGACAGCGCTGCCGAGCAGGCTTTGCGCGCCGGGCAGATCATCAAGCGCTTGCGGGAGTTTGTGGCGCGCGGCGAAAGCGACCGCCAGCCTGAAGACTTGCGCAAGCTGATCGAGGAGGCCAGTGCCCTGGCATTGGTCGGGGTGAAGGAAACGGGTGTGAATGTCTCATTTGACTATGACATGACCGTCGGATCTGTCATGGCCGATCGCATCCAGATCCAGCAGGTCATCCTCAACCTCATGCGCAATGCCCTGGAAGCGCTGCAGGAGGTCGACAGGCGGGAGTTGAAGCTTTCCACCCGGCATGTCGATCCCGAAACGGTGGAAATCGCGGTCAAGGATACGGGCCCCGGAATCGCGCCGGAGATTGCAGAAAAGCTTTTCCAGCCTTTCATGACCACCAAGGCCCAGGGCATGGGCGTGGGCCTGTCCATCTCACGCACCATCGTGGAAGCCCATGGCGGACGGCTTTGGGCCGAGCCCAACCCGGAAGGCGGCACTGTGTTTTACCTGACCTTGAAGAGCGCCGAAGGGGAGGGGCACAGCCATGTCCGTTAACGGACTAGTGCATCTGATAGATGACGACGAGGACGTGCGCCGCGCGGTTGCGTTCCTGCTGGGAACCGCCGGCCTGGCCGTGAAGGTTTATGATTCCGCGTCCACCTTCCTGGAGAAATGCGACGACTTCCAGTCCGGATGCATTGTCAGCGATGTGCGCATGCCCGGGATCGACGGGCTGGAGTTGCTGCGACGCCTGAACCAAAAGAAATCCCGCCTGCCGGTCGTCGTCATGACGGGCCATGCCGATGTGGCCCTGGCGGTGGCGGCCATGAAGGAAGGCGCCGTCGATTTCATCGAAAAGCCTTTTCCGGACGAGGTTTTGCTGGCGGCGATCAAGGTGGCGCTTGACCGCAAGGAGAAGGCCGTCGGTTCGGACACGCATACAGACGAGGTTCGCAAAAGGCTGGCCTCCCTGACGGCGCGCGAGAAGGAAGTGCTTGACGGTCTTTTGGCGGGCCATCCCAACAAAACCATCGCCTATGACCTGGGCATCAGCCCACGCACGATCGAGGTACATCGAGCCAACGTGATGACGAAAATGGGCGCATCAAGTCTTTCGGAACTGGTGCGGATGGTGATCTCGGCCAGCTAGGGGCCGGGAAGTCGGCCGTCAATGACGTGTCTGGTTCCCGAAATGCTCCGCAACCTTGCTCTGGACATCCTGCAGCCGCGCCTTGATGAATTCGGCGCTGGCGCCTGGCACGACGCCGCCGACATGAACATGCTCCAGCGCTTTCAGGCCGCACAGTTCGGCAAAATATGAGTCGAATAGAGTCTGCACCGCGCCCAACGCCCCTGTTTCCTTTACCCAGTTTGCAGGAGCGCCGCTGGAGCTGAAGCTGATCAGCTTGCGGTCCGTCAGCAAGGGCCGGTAGCTGTGTCCGCCCGCGCCATAGGCGAAGCCGAAGCCGAAGACCCGTTCCAGATACCCCTTGATGATGGCCGGCGGAGAATTCAGCCAGAGCGGATAGACGAAGGCGAAAACATCGCAATCCTTCAGCAGGCTGCGTTCGTGCATGATGTCGGGTTCGGGGCTGAAGGGATTGGCGAATGGCAGTTCCCCGGCCTTGAGACAAGGGTCGAAGCCCATGCGGTAAAGATCGCGCATGACCGTGACATGTCCCTGCGCCTCACAGGCCCTGGCATAGGCCTGCGCGACCGATCCGGTGAAACTTTCCGCACCGGGATGGGCAAATATGACGGCGTGCTTCACGGGTTTCTCCTATCGTAAAGTTAGGGCGGGGCGCATATTTCTGCTTTGCGCCAGATCAAGGCAGGCCTGGGCGTTCGAACCGAGAATAAACTCATGTTTTGGCGCTCTTTGATACTCTCGGTCCTGCTGCTGACAGGCGGCCCGGTGGCGGCGCAGCCGGCCGGATTTGCCCCTGCGCTGGAAACGGCGCTGGTCTCGACGGCCGATGGCGGGCTGACGCGGCAATTCTATCAGCAGCGCAACGGGGCCCTGGCTTGGGGCGGCGGCTCCACGGCGGACGCCAGGCTCGCAATCCGGGTGCTTTCGGATGCCGCCGGTGAAGGGCTCGATCCCGCGCGTTATGGCGTGTTTCTGCACAGCGGCAATGTGGTGGCGGATGATGTCGCGATCAGCACTGCCGTCTTGCGGTATATGCGCGACTTGTCTGTAGGTCGTCCCGACCTTCAGTCGCTTGACGATGATGTCGCCCTGCCGCCGCGATCCGCAGACCTGCCGGCCTTGCTGAACGACGCATTGCGCCAGGGACATCTCGCCACCATGCTGAATTCGCTGGCGCCACAATATTCCGACTATGCCGTCCTCAAGGGCGCGCTGGCGCGCCAGCTCCAGCCTGCGGACGTCATCGCCGCCAACATGGAGCGCTGGCGCTGGCTGCCGCCCACGCTGGAGCCGGACCGGATCGTCATCAATGCGGCCGACGCGCAATTGCAGCTGTGGCTGGGGGGGAAGATGGTTCTGGCCTCCCGCGTGATCGTTGGCCGCCCCAACAATCGCACGCCCATCCTGCGGGCGGAGGGAGCGGGGGTGACCATCAATCCGCCCTGGACCATTCCGCATTCGATCGCGGTGAAGGAAATATTGCCCAAGCTGAAACGCAATCATGCCTATCTGGCCAACCAGGACATGATTTTGCTGGATGGTCCGGCGGGCGATCCGCATGGGCTTGGCGTCAACTGGCGCGCGATCCGCGCCGGCACTTTTCCCTACCACATCCGGCAGTTTCCGGGACCGCGCAACCCGCTGGGACGGGTGAAGATCGAATTGCCCAACCGGTTCGATGTCTATCTGCATGACACGCCCGGCAAGTCGGCCTTCGACAGGCCATCCCGCGCCGCCAGCCATGGCTGCGTCCGCGTGGAGCAGATCCTGCCCCTGGCGTCCTACGCCCTGGCAGCAGACCTGACCGCCATCGAACGGATTACACAGGCCATTGACCAGGGAGAAACCCGGTATCTGCCGCTTCAGCGAAAGCTGCCGGTCTATTTCCTCTACTGGACCGCGTTCGCCGGCGCCGATGGCGAGGTGAAGTTCATTCCCGACATTTACGGCCGCGACAAGCGGATGATCCCGGCCATGCGCACGAATTCCCTGCGTATCGCCGCCAACACCGTCGCCTGCAACAAGGGGTAAAATGTTTGCAGCGAAAACAGCCGCCTGCTAAAACGATGTCGTTGTCAAAAAGCAGACCACGCATCTCCATGTTTGGACGCCGCCATTTTCTTGCCGGGGCAGGCGCAAGCCTGTTTGCATCGCGCCCGGTGCGGGCCAATGAAACCGGCGCGCGGTTGCTGGCATTCGACAACATCCATACCGGGGAGAAGCTCAAGGTCGAATATTGGGCCGAAGGCCAGTACCTGCCGGATGCGCTGGCGCAGGTGAACCATGTGTTGCGCGATTTTCGCTCCGGCGACGTGCATCCCATCGCGCCCCAGCTGCTGGATCTGCTGTCCTTGCTGCGCGGCCGGCTGGAGACGGCCGCGCCGGTGACCGTGATATCCGGTTATCGCTCGCCCACGACGAATGCCCTGTTGCGGGGCGAACACGAACATTCCGGCGTTGCCTCCAAAAGCCTGCACATGCAGGGCATGGCGATCGACATTCGCATCGCCGGCCGCTCGCTGGCGGCGGTGCATACCGCGGCGCTGGCGCAGCGCGGCGGCGGCGTCGGCTATTATCCCGCATCCGACTTTGTCCATGTCGATGTCGGCCGGGTCCGTACCTGGTAGTTTTTGACGCCGCGCAAAGACAGGCGCGCAAGTCGCCCTAGTGTGGGCGCATGATGCATGATCTTGCCGCTGGCTCTGCCCTCGTTGCGCTTACGGTGCTGATCCATACCGTGGGTCTCATCCTGGTCGCGGCCGCCACCCCGCGGCTGGCGCAACGGCTTGGCCTTCACAATCATGACGTCGGGCGAACTCTGGTGATGACCGGAACGGTGCTGGGCCTGCTGGCAATCCTCACCCTTGAGGTCTGGAGTTGGGCGGTGGCCTATGTCCTGCTGGGCGCCACGGCAAATTTTTCCGACGCGCTTTATCTTTCCACCGCCATGTTCTCGACGGTCGGCTATGGCGAACTTCACATTGATGCGGCCTGGCGGCTGCTGACCGCGCTGGAGGGCGTCAACGGCTTCTTGCTTATCGGCTGGTCCACCGCCTATCTGGTGGGGGCTTCAACCCGGCACGGGCCTTTCCGCCAGGGCGAGCACTTCTGACGGCGATCTGCCTCCCGCGTCTTGATGTGACGTCCGGGTGTTCCTGGAAGTCCACGCCGTCCCATGGCGCAAACACAAGGCCGCCTCAGCGGGCCGACGCGGGAGCGGCCTAGCAAGCCTCTGAGGGATCGGATATTTTACCGGGCCGTGGGTTCTGGCGGGCCCACAAACTCGTTTCATGGCGCCGCCGCACGGCGCGGCAGGCCCACCACTCTCATGCCATTGTCCGATTTTTCCTTGCCCGACCTTCCTGTCGCCGAATGCATTCCGCGCCTGCTGGATGTGCTGCGTGCTGGTCCCAACGCAGTGCTGGTCGCGCCGCCGGGTGCGGGCAAGACGACTTCGGTGCCGCTCGCATTGCTGGATTCAGCGCCGATGAATGAGGGCCGCATCCTGATGCTGGAACCGCGCCGGCTGGCTGCCCGCGCCGCGGCCACGCGCATGGCAAGCATGATCGGCGAACCGGTGGGGCAAACAGTGGGCTTTCGCACCCGGCTGGAAAGCGCCGTGTCCGCCGCCACGCGCATCGAAGTCGTGACCACGGGCCTGTTGGTGCGTCGCCTGCTGGGCGATCCGGGTCTGGAGGGTGTTTCCACCATCATTCTGGATGAAATCCATGAGCGGTCGCTGGAAGCCGATCTGGCGCTGGCGCTTTGCCTGGATGCGCAGGCGATGCTGCGGCCCGACCTGCGGCTGCTCGCCATGTCCGCGACCCTGGATGGCGCGCGTCTTTGCGCCATCATGAATGCGCCCCTGGTGGAAAGCGCCGGGCGCATGCATCCGGTGGACATTCGCCATGCCGCGCGGGATCTCGCGCATGCGCGCGACCTGCCCGAAGCGATGGCGCGCGCCATCCGCGCCGCTTTGGCCGAGGCGCCGGGCGACATCCTGGCCTTCCTGCCGGGCATGGGCGAGATCCGCCGCACGGAATCCGCGCTGGAAGGGCTGGATGCTTTGGTACTGCCGCTGCATGGCGACCTGCCGGCCGCGGCACAGGACATGGCGCTGCGGCCTGCGCAGGGGCGGCGCGTCGTGCTGTCCACCGCGATCGCCGAAACCTCGCTCACCGTGCCGGGTGTGCGAATCGTCATTGATGGCGGTTTCCGCCGCAGTCCCCGCTTTGATGCGGCCAGCGGCCTGACCCGCCTGGCGACGGAACGTGTCAGCCGCGCCGCCGCCGACCAGCGCTCGGGGCGCGCGGGGCGCGAGGCGCCCGGCCTTGCCATCCGGCTTTGGACTGCGGCGATCCAGCGGGGCCTTCGCCCGCATGATCGTCCGGAAATCCTGGAGGCCGAGCTTTCCGGCCTTGTACTGGATTGCGCGGCCTGGGGCACGCCGCCCGGCAAGCTGGCCTTTCCCGATGCGCCGCCCGAAGGCGCGGTTGCCGCGTCCCGCGCATTGCTGGCCGATCTGGGCGCCATGGACGAGGCAGGCAGCATTACGCCACTGGGCAAGCGCATGAGCATCCTGGGCGCCCATCCACGCCTGGCCGCCATGATGCTGGCGGCGGACGGAAACGCCCAGGCGGCGCGCGCCTGCGATATCGCCGCGCTGCTGGAGGGACGCGATCCGCTGCGCGGTGCGGAGACGCCGGCCGATATCATGACGCGGCTGGAAGTGCTTGCCGATCCATCCGCGTTTGCCGGTGCAGACCGGGGCGCGGTCCATCAGATCCGCCAGGCGGCCCGGCAATATCGCGCCCGGCTTGGCATCGGCGCGGGGCAGGCGGCGGCGGGCGATCCGGCGCCACTGATCGCCGCGGCCTTTCCCGACCGGCTGGCGCAGCGCCGCAGCGAACCGGGCAGCTTCCGCCTTTCGGGCGGCGGCGGCGCCAGGCTCGCGGTGACCGACCCGCTCGCCAAGGCTGACTTCCTTGCCGTGGCGGCGCTGGAGATGAAGACATCGCCGCTGATCCGCATGGCGGCGCCGCTGGATGTCGCGGCACTGCCGGCCGCGCTTACTGCGCGGATAAAGGAGACCG
>CANGRN010000068.1 GCA_947455695.1 Alphaproteobacteria bacterium | reverse complement strand
GTTCGCCCGCCAGCACGATGCGCCCGTCCAGCGCGCAAAGATTGTCGTAATGGACGGCGCGCGCCGGCTCGGTCCAGGCGCCGGCGCAGCCCAAGGTCCAGGGCACGCGGTGCCAGGCCACGGCCACGCCGCAATCGAACTCTTCCTTGTATTGCGGATGGACCTTGGAGCCGTATTCCAGCGCGTCCTTGATGCGGTCTTCCGGCGACTTGGCGGCGGCGAGGTAGGCCGCCTGGCCGAAGGTATAGGCGCCCAGCACAACGCCCTTGCCCTTGGAGAAGTAATCCCACATCGGATAGCTGATCGTGCCGTTAGGCTGGTTGGTGTAGCTGATGCCACCATAGATCTTGTCGTCCTGCTCCCAGAAGCGACGCTTGAACTGCAAGCCCACCTTCAGCGCCGCCGAATAGGACAGCTGGTTGATGGCGTTCTTCATCGGCGCGCCCACATTCATGGGGATCTGGGTCAGGATCGAGGCGGGAATGGTGCAGACGCACCAGTCGGCGCTGGCAGTGCGCTTTTCCCCGCCGCTGCGGCTGTCGATATAGGTGGCGGTAACGCCCTTCTCGTCCTGTTTGATCTCGATGACCTTGGCATTGTACTGGATCAGCGGCCCCAGTTCCTTGCCGAAGGCCTTGCCGATCATCCCCATGCCGCCCTTGGGCTGGAAGATGGCGCTCTGCATCTCGTAATTGCAGCTGGCGCCGATGGCAGCCCACAGTCCCGACTGCACCACTTCGCTCAGCGCCTGCGGCTCGGACGGCATCGGCACCGAGTTCAGCCCGCCGCCGGGGTCCACGTCGAAGCCACGGCGCAGCGAAGTCTCGATGCTCTTGCCATATTCGTAATTGCCGTTCAGCGCGCCCCAGTTCTGCAGCGCCACCATCAGCATCTCGCGGTCCTGCTTGCTCACCGACTGGTCCAGCGCGCCCTGCTTGGTGGTCTTGGCCAGCAGTTCGGCGACATGGCCATGGAAGTCGGCCTGCACCTGGCGATAGCGCTGCGGCTTGCCGCCATAGGCGTTGGTGGAATGGACAAAGGCGTTGAAATTGACCTGAGTGAAAGGCTCCAGCGCCACGCCCAGCCGGTTCACGTAATGCAGGATTCCCTGGTGGTGATAGGGCAGGCGCCACGGGCCCGGATTGATGTACTGGCCCGGATCGAAGCCCACCTTCTGGGTGAAGCCGCCAAGCTCGGTATAAGTGTCGCCACCATAGAGTGACCAGTTCCGGCCGCCGGGGCGGTTATTGTATTCCAGCACCTGCACTTTGTAGCCGGCATCGCGCAGCTCCATGGCCGCGACCATGCCCGCCACGCCGGCGCCCAGGATCAGCACCGAGGTGCCGGCCGGCGGCGGCGACAGCTTTACCGGGCCCTTGAAGGTGGATTCGTCCGCATAACCCATCTCGGTCATGGCGTGGTACATGGCGGCGCTGCCGGCCACCACGCCGATCATGTGCAGCAAGGAGCGCCGGCTGGGCGCTATGGGTTGGTCGGTCAAAGTCATTCTCCCTGGAAAAATCATGGGCCATGCCATGCGGCACGGCGGAATGGACGAAGCGTCGGCCCGCTCTAGCGCAGCGCCTTGACGTCTTCGGGCTTCACCTTGTCCTTGTACTTGTTGCCGAAGTGGGTGCGCACATAGTTCACCACGTCGGCGATCTGCTGGTCATTGAGCTGCAGGGCGAAGAACGGCATCGCCTTCTGTCCCTTCAGCACGATGCCGACCGGATAGGCGGCGGTTTCCAGATTTTCATTCTTGGCCAGCGCCGGATAGGCGCCTGCACCCACCGCGCCCTTGGCGTCGGCCATATGGCAGCCCTGGCAGACGCCCTTGTAGATCGCTTCGCCGCCCTGGAAAGGGAAGGGCGAGAAGAAGCCGGAAATACTGGGACCGTGGGCATCGGGCTTGGGCGCCGGACCGGCAGTGTCAGCAAAGGCCGTGGTCGCGGTCAGAGCCAATGTGGCGGCAGCCACGCGAATGGACATCGTGTTTTTCATGATCAGGCGCTCATCGCTTTCTTGTGCAACCGTTCAATGGCGTCCAGCGCGCTGGTCACGGCGCCTTCCTGCCAGGCGGGAATGCGCGAGGCATGTTCGCCCGCCAGCACGATGCGCCCGTCGACGGCGCACAGGTTGTCATAATGCTTGGCGCGGGCTTCTTCGGTCCAGAAACCGGCGCAGCCCAAGGTCCAGGGCACGCGGTGCCACGCAACGGCCACGCCCGTCTCGAATTCGGTCTTGTATTGCGGGTGGATCCTGGCGCCGTATTCCAGCGCGTCCTTGATGCGCTCCTCCGGCGGCTTGGCCGCGGCGATATAGGCCGGGGTGCCGAAGCAATAGGAACCCAGCAGCACGCCCTTGCCCTTGGAGAAGAAGTCCCACTGGGGGTAGCCGATCATGGTGTTGGGCTGGTTGGTGTAGGTCACGCCGCCATAGATCTGCTCGTCCTGCTCCCAGAAACGGCGCTTCATCTGCAGGCCGACCTTCAGTGCCGCCATGTAGGGAATCTGGTTGATCGCCGCCTTCATGGGGCCGCCGACATTCATCGGAATCTGGCTGAGCACGGAAGCGGGGATGGTGCAGACGCACCAGTCGGCGCTGGCCGTCCTGGGCGTTCCGCCGGTGCGGGAGTCGATATAGGTCGCTGTGACGCCCTTGTCGCCCTGCTTGATGTCGATGATCTTGCAATTGTACTGGATCAGCGGTTCCAGCGCCTTGCCGAAGGCCTTGCCCACCTGGCCCATGCCGCCCTTGGGCTGGAAGATCGTGCTCTGCATGTCATAGGCGAGCCCCGCGCCGATCGCCGACCACAGGCCGGATTTGAGCAGATCGCCCATCTCGATGCGCTTGCCCGCGATGGCGACGCTGTTCAGCCCGCCGCCCGGATCGCTGGCAAAGCCGCGGCGTTCGCCCGCTTCCAGGCCGGTGGCGTATTTGTCATTGGCGTCCAGCGCGCCCCATTCCTTCAGGGCCGCGATCAGGATCGCCCGATCCTCCTTGGTCACATCCTGGTCCAGCGCACCCTGCTTGGTGGTCTTGGACATCAGTTCGGCCACCTGGCCGTAAAAGTCGGCCTGCACCGTGCGATAGCGCTGCGGCTTGCCGTCAAAGGCGGTGGTGGAGTGGACATAGGCGTTGTAGTTGACCTGGGTGAAGGGCTCCAGCGCCACGCCCAGCCGGTTCACGTAATGCAGGATGCCCTGATGGTGATAGGGCAGGCGCCAGGGGCCGGGATTGATGTACTGGCCCGGATCGAACTGCACATGCTGGGTCGCGCCGCCCAGCTCGGTATAGGTGTCGCCGCCATAGAGCGACCAGTTCCGGCCGCCGGGACGGCCATTATATTCCAGCACCGTGACCTTGTATCCGGCGTCGCGCAGCTCCATGGCCGCGACCATGCCGGCGATGCCCGCGCCCAGCACCAGGACCGAGGCGCCGGCAGGCGGCGCCGACAGCTTGATCGGGCCCTTGAAGGTCGAGGTGTCGGCCAGCGCCATCTGGGTCATGGCGTGGTACATCGCGGTCGTGCCGGCGGCGAGGCCGATCATGTTGAGGAGGGAGCGCCGGCTGGGGGCGATCGGTTGGTCGGTCAAAGGTCTTCTCCCAGACGCTGGTTATATGCCGCAAAGCGCGGCACGATTTCCGATCCCGTCCTGGAAAACCCCGTTTTGCACCTGTTCCGGCGCTTGCGGCACGCGATTCTGTCCGGGCCGTACAAGGATTAAAGCGGCGGTACTGTGCAGGTGCAACGTGGCCTCGCGAAAATACTTTTGCCCAAATGCGCGCCAGCTTGCTGCCTTTGAGGGCGGCAGCAGAAATTTCAGTGCCGCCTCTTTGCAGCTTCTTCCATCGCATGGCACGGTCAGCCGTCACCTGCGATCAGGATCACGATGTTCACGTCACCGCGCACCATGCTGTTATGCCTTCTGCTGGCGCTGCCGGTACCCGCGCTGGCGGCGGATGCTGCGGCGCAATGGTGGGCTGATGTCAGCGCGCTGGCCAATGACGGGATGGAAGGACGGCTCACCGGTACGCCGGGCTATGACCGGGCCGCGGCTTACGTCATTTCCCGGCTGAAAGAAGAGGGCATCGAGCCTGCCGGCGTGAACGGTTACCTCCAGCCGGTGGCGCTCGAGCAGCAGATTGTCGATCAGGATGCCAGCAAGGCCGAACTGGTGGCGGATGGCGTGTCCACGCCGTTGAAGGTGGGCGACGAGATGCTGATCACCGCCGCCGGCGGCCGGCGTCCCGAGACGGTGGATGCACCGCTGGTCTTCATCGGCTATGGCCTGCATCTGCCCAAACAGGGTTACGACGATTTCGCCGGGCAGGATCTGAAAGGCAAGATCGCGGTGGTGATCACCGGCGGTCCGGCCGATATTTCCGGCGCCATCAAGTCCAACGCACGCTTCGAGCGCAATGAACAGCTTGCCAGGCTGGGCGCCTTGGGCGTCATCGCGCTGACCACACCCAAACAGGTCGAAATCACCTGGGAGCGGCAGAAGCTGCTGGCGCGCGGGCCCGGCATGTACCTGTCCGATGCAACGCTGCGGGACACCAAAAGCGCTTTCTTCACCGCCACCTTTGAACCCGGAAAATCCGAAGCCTTGTTGAAAGGCAGCGGCCACAGCTTTGCGGAACTGTCGGCTCTCGCCGACGCGTCCAAGCCAGTGCCGCGTTTTGCGTTGCCCTTGCGCCTCAAGGCTTCGGTCGTCAGCAAGCATAGCCTGCTGACCTCGCCCAACATCGCGGCCAGGCTGGAGGGCAGTGACCCGAAGCTGAAGTCGGAATATGTCGCGGTGTCCGCGCACCTGGATCACCTGGGCGTCGGCGCGCCGATCAAGGGCGATGCGATCTACAATGGCGCGATGGATGATGCCTCCGGTGTCGCCACCGTGCTGGACATCGCCCATCGCCTGAAGACAGGGCCGAAGCCCAAGCGCTCCATCCTGTTCCTGCTGTTCACCGCCGAAGAAAAGGGCCTGCTCGGCTCCAGCTATTACGCCCGCCGTCCCACGGTGCCAAAGGGCAGCATCGTGGCGGATCTGAATTTCGACATGCCGCTGCCGCTATGGCCGCTCAAAAGCGTCTATGCACCGGGCCAGGATGAAAGCAGCTTGGGTGCCGACATGCGTGCGGTGGCGATGGAGCAAGGCTTGCAGACTGTGCCGGACCCGCTGCCGGACCGCAATGTCTTCATCCGCACCGACCAGTTCGCCTTTGTGCGCCAGGGCGTGCCGGCGCTGGTGTTCAAGTTCGGTTTTGCCAAGGACACGCCGGAATTCGCCATCGAGCATGACTGGCGCGCCAACCGCTATCATTCCCCGTCCGACGATCTGGAACAGCCGATCCTGAAAGACGAGGCGGTGAAGCTGGATGCCTTCGTGGCGGCCATCGCCACCCGCGTCGCCAATGCCGGGGCGCGTCCGCAATTCCTGCCGGACAGCATTTTTCGCAAGGACTGATAGTCTGTCCAAAAATAAAATCCGCCGCAAGGTTTCCCGGCGGCGGAGTTTTATGTTCGCCCGTTCTGACGGACGTTTTGTTATTCAGGTCAGGCGCGGGCGCTGCGGTCCACGACCTTGAAGCGCGACAGTTCGCGGCTTGCGGGCTCGAAGTCGGGCTTGATGGCAAGCGCGGCCTTGTAGTCGCGATAGGCGCCTTTGACGTCGCCGCTTTCCTCTTCGACGATGGCGCGGTTGAAATAGGCGACGTGCATGTTGGCGGCATTGAGCGCCATGCCCTGGGCGATGTCGCTGCGCGCCTCATCATAGCGCTTCAGCGTGATGAGTAGTCCGGCGCGGCTGACATAGGCGTCGCCCATGGCCGGGTCCAGCGCAATGGCGCCGTTATAGTCCCGCAACGCCGCCGCATTGTGGCCCAGCCTGGCCTGGATGACGCCCCGGTCCACCATCAGTTCGGCGACATGGACCATGAGCGGATCTTTCAGCGCGACATCGCAAGCCGCAAGGCCTTCCTTGAGGTCGCCAAAACCGGCGGCGGCGTCCGAGCAGCGGGTGGTGGCGCTGACATTGTAGATGACTTGCTGGATTTCGGGTGCGGCCTGCGCGGAAGAACCCAGCAATGCGGCGAGACTCGCCGCGGCGAGAAGCAGTTTCATGGAGCACCTCCTGGTTGGATCCGTCGTGCCGCGGAATTGTTGGTCAGAATCTACACCCGCACCGGGTTGGCGCGCAGAACAAAATGTGCGGCGACAACAAAAAGAATAACAATCGCGGGGAGTTGCCTCGCAAATAGGCAGGCGCGTCTGCCGCGCAGAGTTTCATCTTTCCAGATATGCAGCATTGCACTGCAGCGGCCTCATCAATGCCGGAATGTCATTGGTCTTTGCACATCAGTAAGGCGCAGGCGTCCTTGGGCGGAGTCTTTGGCTCCGCCGTTTCTTTTGCAGGGACCCTTCAGGCGCTATAGTCCCCCCAACAAGGTCCAGGGGCACTTTGATGCAAAGGCAAATTCTCTGCGCCAGCCTCGCGCTTGGCATCGGCGGTGCGGCGCTGGCCCAGCCGGTGCGCCCTGCGATCACCGCCGTGTCGCATCTGGCGGTTTACACCTCGGACCCCGTCAAGGCCGAGACCTTCTATGTCCATGACTTGGGCGCGGCCAAGCTGCCGGACGCGGAAAATGCAGCAGGGGTGCGCTATCATTTTTCGCCCCTGCAATTTGTGGAGGTGCTGCCCCTGCCGCCGGGCAGTGGCATCAACCGGCTGGATCATGTCGCCTTCACGGTCAGCGACGCCGAAGGCATGCGCCGCTACCTGGTGTCCAAGGGCGTGGCGGTGCCGCGCAAGCTCAATCGCGGCGCCGATGCCAGTCAATGGTTCCAGGTGAAGGATCCGGAAGGCAATGTCATCGAATTCGTCCAGCCGCCGGCCACGGCGCCCGCGATCGCCGATGGCGGGCTTTCCACCCACATCATCCATGCCGGTTTCATCATCCATGACCGCAAGCTGGAAGACAGGTTCTACCGCGATATACTGGGTTTCCGGCTCTACTGGTCCGGCGGCATGAAGGATGATGTCACCAGTTGGGTGTCCCAGCAGGTGCCGGGCGGGACGGACTGGCTGGAATATATGATCGTCGGTACACCGGACACGCGCGGCATTCCCGCCACCATGAGCCAGGCCAACTTGGGGGTGCTCAATCATTTCGCGCTGGGCGTGGCCAACATGGAAGCTGCCTATACCAGCTTGTGGAGTGGCGACCGGCTGAAGGGCCAGGTGGACGCG
>CANGRN010000067.1 GCA_947455695.1 Alphaproteobacteria bacterium | reverse complement strand
TCGCCGTCATCGGCAGCAGGCGTCTCACCGCCTTCGGCGGCGGCTTCGCCTTCGGCCTTGGGCTCGGCCGGCTTGGTCGGCGGAGGCGGCGCGGGCTTCTTGAATTCGGCGGCCGGCGGCGTGGCGCCGTTCGCATCGGGCCGGTTCAGCGGCTGGCCGTCGGGACCGGCGCCATACATGGCTTCCAGGTCGATGATGTCGCGCAGCAGCACCTTGCCTTCGTTCAGTTCGTCGCGCCACACGGTGAGCGCTTCAAAGGTCAGCGGGCTTTCGCACAAGGCGCCGATCATCAGTTCGCGGCCGGCCTCGATGCGCTTGGCGATGGCGATTTCGCCTTCGCGCGACAGAAGTTCGACGCTGCCCATTTCGCGCAGATACATGCGCACCGGATCGTCGGTGCGGTCATACTGCTCGCCGGACTTGGCGGTGGTGGCCAGCGCCTTGCTGCCGGAGGCTTCGACCAGGGCGCCGCCCTCTTCGCCTTCCTCGGCTTCTTCGCTTTCGATGACGTTGATGCCCATCTCGTTGAGCATCGCCATCGTGTCTTCGATCTGCTCGGACGAGGTCTTGTCCGACGGCAGCACCTTGTTCAGTTCGTCATAGGTGACGTAGCCGCGGGCTTTCGCCTTGGCGATCATCTTGCGGACGCCGACATCCGACATGTCCAGCAGCGGACTGTCGGCATCGCCCGGGGTTTCGTTTTCGCCGGGCTTCTTGGCGGGGATCTTCGAACCCGGCTTGACCGGGATCACGGGGGCCGCGGCCTTGGGATCCAGCTTGGCGGCCTTCAATGCGGCCTTGGCCTTTGCTTTTTCTTCCTTGGCGATGGCGGCCAGTTGCGCCTTGGTCAGCGGCTTCTCGGCCTTGGCTGCCGGCTGCTTGCCTTTCGGCGCGGGCGCGGGCTTGCTCTTGGCGACAGCCTTCACGGGCTTGGCGGCCTTGGGTGCGGGCTTGAGGGATTTCTTGGCAGGCACCGACTTGGAAGCGGCGGCTTTCGCGGCCGGCTTCTTGATGGTCTTTGCCGGCTTTTTCGAGGCTTTCGTCAATGTTCTACCCTAACTATGTCCCGCGCCCGTCGCCGGGCCGTTCTGAGAACGCCTTGCGGCGCTCCAGCAGGCGCCGCGCATCGGTCTGGTGCCCCCCCAGCTCGCGCAGGTCGGCAACGGTGCGCTGAAAACTGGCTTGGGGGTCTTCGACCGCGGAGCCGGCAAAACGCACCAGCAATTCGGCAATTCCCTTACGCGTGAAATGGGCTTGAACCCCAGCTTTTTCAAGGCTGGAGCCGGAGGCGGCGAGGTTTAGAAGTTCGTGGCGCAGCCTGTCAAGCGAAGGGTCCGAGAGGTCCAGATTCGCCAGCGATTCAGCCTCCGCGAGTGCGATTTCGGGCGATTCAACCAAAAGTCGGCCAAGTTCCATCTCCTTGGCGTGGCGGGCCCCCGCCTGGCCGGACCGGACCAGGGCCGACCCCTGGACGCTGGCCGAGACCGCCTCCGGGGTGCCCGGCAGGGGGCGGGGCTTGAAGTCGCCCCGGAACCGGCCGCCGCCCTGAAAGCCCGACGCCGGACGCTGGGGGGTGCGGGTGGGTGCGGGGGCGCGGCGCTTGAAGCTGTTGAACACCAGCTCGTCGAAGCCGCGGCGGTAATAGTCGGCGATCTTGGCGTCGGTGATGTGGCTGACGATTTCGCGCAAGGCATGTTCCAGCCCGGCGCGGCGTTCGGGGGTGGAGAAATCCTTGCCGTCCGTCTCGGCGCGCCACAAAAGCTGCGACAGCGGCAGCGCCGCTTCCAGCAGCACCGTCATGGCGCCGGCGCCATTGGCGGCAATGTAGCTGTCGGGATCTTCGCCGGTGGGCAGGAAGGCAAAGCGCAGCGAGTAGCCGGCCTTCAGATGCGGCAAGGCCAGATGCGCGGCGCGGTGCGCCGCCTTCAATCCCGCCGCGTCGCCGTCGAACGCCAGGATGGGTTCGGGCGCGGTGCGCCAGAGCAGATGCAACTGGTCTTCGGTCAGCGCCGTGCCCAGCGGCGCAACACTGTGCGCGAAGCCGGCGCGCACCAGCGCGATCACGTCCATGTAGCCTTCGGCCACGATTATGGTGCCGGCCTTGATGGCGGCGGCGCGCGCGGTGGCGAAGTTGTAAAGCTGCGAACCCTTGGAAAACAGCGATGTTTCGCCGCTATTGATGTATTTGGGCTTGGCGTCGGCTTCCAATGCGCGCGCCCCGAACGCCACCACGCGGCCGCGCCCGTCGGTGATGGGAAACATCACGCGATTGTAGAAGAAATCGCGCATCGGCCGGCCGTCATCGGCAGGACGCGCAAGCCCCGCGGCAATGATGTCGTCCAGGGTGACATTGTGCTCGGTCAGGTGCTTGATCAGCGCGCCGTTACCGCCGGGCGAATAACCCAAACGGAACTGCTTGGCCGCCGCGCCGTCGAGCCCGCGGCCCTTCAGGTATTCGCGCGGCTCGCGGCCGCCCGCTTCGAACAGTTGGGCTTCGTAAAACTTCGCCGCCAGCTCCACCACGTCGTAGAGCGATTTCTTCTGCTGCTCGCGCGCTTCGTCCTCGGGCGACCATTTGGGCAGTTCGACACCGGCCTCGCCCGCCAGCTTCTCCACGCTTTCGGGAAAGCTCAGGCCTTCGACTTCGATCAGCCACTTGAAGCAGTCGCCGCCCTTGCCGCAGCCGAAGCATTTGTACGATTGGCGCTCGTTGTTGACCTTGAAGCTGGGCGACTTCTCGTTGTGGAACGGACAGCAGCCCCACATTTCCCGGCCCTTGCGCACCAGCTTGACGCGGCGGCCCACCAGCGCGACCAAATCGGTCCGCTGCCGGATTTCTGCCAGCAATCCTTCGCCATAGCGCATGGGGTCACTTTACGGGAAAACCCGCCTTTTGCGCAGGAAATAGCCCTTGCGGCCCCGTGGAACCCGCCCCTGCCCTGTGCATGCTTTTTTAGAAAATCCCCCTTAGGCTGGGATTCGCCGCCGGAGACCCGCATGTCCCTTTACGAGCAGTCCAGTTCGATCCGCGCCGCCCTTCTGGCCGAGGCCCGCGAGCGCCTGGGGGTGGCCCGCAGCCAGGTCGCCGTGATCGAGACCGTGCGCCAGACCGCCCGCGACATCTGCGCCAGCGACGGCATCACCTTCGTGCTGCGCGAAGGGGAGCTTTGTCACTATGTCGAGGAAGACGCCATCGGCCCCTTGTGGAAGGGCCAGCGGTTTCCGCTCAGTTCCTGCATCTCCGGCTGGGCGATGATGAACGCCCAGACCGCGGTGATCGAGGATGTGTTCGAAGACCCGCGCATTCCCTATGACGCCTATCTGCCGACCTTCGTCAAAAGCCTGATCATGACGCCGCTGGGCGAAAAAAACGTCGCCGCCATGGGCGCCTATTGGCGCGACAAGCGCAGCTTCACCAATATCGATATCATCACGGTGAAGACCTATGGCGCGCTGGTGGGCAAGGCACTGTCGGATCTGCTGGAACCGCAGCACCATTAAAAACGGCGCTATTTGCCGCTGAGCGCGTCTTTGGTCGCAGCGCTCGCCTTGCTGAAATCCATCTGGCCGGCATAGCGCTCTTTCAGCACCGCCATCACCTTGCCCATGTCCTTGATCGAGGCGGCGCCGGATTCGGCGATTACCTTGGCCACCGCATCCTTCATCGCCGCCTCGTCCATCTGGGCGGGCATGAAGCTGCGGATGACGGTGATTTCGTCGCGTTCGTTCTGCGCCATCTCCGGGCGGTTGCCGGCGTCGAAGGCGGCGGCGGATTCCTCGCGCTGCTTGATCATCTTGGCGAGCAAGGTGAGGATGTCGTCGTCGCTCACCAGGTCCTTGTTGGTTTCGCTGCGCGCGGCGATGTCCCGGTCCTTCAGCGCCGCCAGGATCAGGCGCACGGTGGCCAGGCGCTTGGCGTCCTTGGCCTTCATCGCTTCCTTCATGGCATCGGTCAGCTGGGCACGCAGGGACATGGAATCTCTCATCTCAAAAGCGCCGTGAAGCTATCTGGAATCAGTGGATAATTCCAACCCATTGAAACTGCTGGATTCGTTGCGGTTGACGGGCGCGGGCGGCGTCCCTATTTTCGCGCAAATCCGAGGACCCTCCATGACCAACGCAAGCAAATCCGACGCCGCCACCGCGGCGCCTGCATTTTCGCGCGGCGGCCTGATGCTTGCGGACGGCACCTTCTTCGAAGGCACCGGCTTCGGCGCGCCAGGCTCGGCGATCGGCGAGGTCTGCTTCAACACCGCCATGACCGGTTACCAGGAGATCCTGTCCGATCCCTCTTACGCCGGCCAGATCGTGGCCTTCACCTTTCCCCATATCGGCATCGTCGGCACCAATGACGAAGACATCGAAACCATCACCCCGGTGGTGCGCGGGCTTATCGTGCGGGCGGATGCGGAACATCCGTCCAACTACCGCAACCTGCTGGCGCTGGATGGCTGGCTGAAGAAGCACAACATCCCGGCCGTGGCGGGGATCGACACCCGCGCGCTGACCTCGATGATCCGCGAAAAGGGCATGCCCCATGGCGTGGTGGTCAATCTGGACGGCGCCGCGCTGGACCGCGACGCACTGATCCAGCAGGCCAGGAGCTTTGCCGGCCTTGAGGGACTGGACCTGGCCAAGGACGTCACCTCCCGCCAGACGTACAAGTGGGACGAGATGCCCTGGGCCTGGAACGAAGGCTACGGCAAGGAGGGCAAGCCCAGCTTCCGCGTCACCGTGATCGACTATGGCGTGAAGCGGAACATCCTGCGGCTGCTGGCCGGCATGGGCGCCGACATCACCGTGGTACCGGCGTCCGCCACCACCGAAGAGGTGATGCGCCACAAGCCGCATGGCGTATTGCTGTCCAACGGCCCCGGTGATCCGGCGGCGACGGGCGCATATGCCATTCCCACCATCCAGGGCGTGATCGAGACGGGCACGCCGGTGTTCGGAATCTGCCTGGGTCACCAGATGCTGGGCCTGGCGCTGGGCGCCAAGACCCGCAAGATGGCGCAGGGCCATCACGGCGCCAATCATCCCGTGAAAGACCTGACCACCGGCAAGGTGGAGATCGTCTCGATGAACCACGGCTTCACCGTGGACCGCGACAGCCTGCCCAAGGGCGTGTCAGAGACCCATATCTCGCTGTTCGACGACACCAATTGCGGCATCGCGGTCGACGGCAAGGATGTGTTCAGCGTGCAGTACCACCCCGAGGCGTCGCCCGGGCCGATGGACTCGCATTATCTGTTTGAGCGTTTCGCCGAAGCCGCCAAGAAGCGGGCTTAGCGGGCGAACTCCACGACATCGAGCAAGGATTCCTGGATCGCGGGAATCTCAAGCCGCATGTGGTTGTCGCCGATGCCGGACAGCAATCCGATCTGGTCGTCAGGGGTCACCTGCGCGCCCAGCGCCGGCGAGGCGCCGGAATAATTGTGATAGGGCTCGCCGCGGGCGCTGGACGCGCCGAGGTAAACCCAGGCGCCGCGCTCGGGGAACAGGAAGCCGACAAAACGCTGGCTGCCATTCATCTTCTGCAACAACAGCCCGCCATTCACGGGACGGACGTTGCAGCTGAACCACTGGTCATAGACCATGTAGGAACTCATGCGCCCCAGCTTGATCTGGCGGCAGCGCCAGTCACCGACCAGCACGGAGGCGGGAACGGCGCGGCCCTGCGGCTGCAGCACGCGGGGAATGACGCGCCAGTCGCCGCGGCCGTCGCCATGCTGGGCGTCGGCAATGGCTTCTTCGCGGATTTGCGGCAATTGCTGAAGGCGCGCCGCATCCGCGGGATGCGCCACCTCCTGCCAGCCTGCGAAAACGGGTGTGGACGCCAGGCAAAACGCCAGCGCTGAAAAAAGCTTAAGTGTCCGCACGCCCATCGGGATGCTCCTGGCCATTCTCGGGCGGAGTCCATCCGTTCAGATCCGCGGTCGGCGGCATGCCGATCACGTTGAAGCCGGAGTCGACGAAATGAATTTCGCCGGTGACACCACCTGCCAGGTCACTAAGCAAATACAGTGCCGCGCCGCCGACATGGTTAAGTTCCACGGTGCGCTTGAGCGGGGCATGCGCCTTGTTCCATTTGAACACGGTGCGGGCATCGCCCACCGCCGCGCCGGCCAGGGTGCGCATCGGGCCGGCCGAGATGGCGTTGACCCGGATATTGTCGCGGCCCAGATCGGCGGCCAGATAACGAACGCTGGCTTCCAGCGCCGCCTTTGCAATTCCCATGACGTTATAGTTGGGCATCACCCGCTGCGCGCCCAGATAGGTCAGCGTCACCAGCGAACCGCCCTTGGGCATGAGCTTGGCCGCCCGCTGGGCCACGGCGGTGAAGGAATAGCAGGAAATATCGAGGCTTCTGGCGAAGTTGGCGCGGGAGGTATCGACATAACGCCCCTTGAGCTCATCGCGGTCGGAGAAGGCCAGGGAGTGCACCAGGAAGTCGATGGCGCCCCATTCCTTCTTGAGGGTGGCGAAAACCGCGTCGAGCTGTTCATCGCTTTCCACGTCGGCGGGCAGCACGATGGAGGAGCCGATGGACTGGGCCAGCGGCCCCAGCCGCTTCTTCTGGGCGTCGCCCTGATAGGTAAACGCGATCTCGGCGCCCTGGGAGGCCAGCATCTGGGCGATGCCCCAGGCGATGGAATGATCGTTTGCGACCCCCATGATCAGACCGCGCTTGCCGGCCATCAGTCCCGATTTTGTGTCAGCCATGATGTCCTCGCGCGGCGTGTTCTGTTTCATTTCGGGACATCACTTCTCGTAGCGCTGGAACACCAGGCTGGCGTTGGTGCCGCCAAAGCCGAAGCTGTTGGACAGGGCCGTATTGATGGTGGCGTTGTCGATGCGCTTGCGCACGATGTTGGCGCTTTCGCAGATGAAGTTGTTCTTCATCATCAGCAGAGTGTAGATCGCTTCATGCACGCCGGCCGCGCCCTGGCTGTGGCCGGTGAGCGACTTGGTGGCGCTGATCGGCGGCGTCTTGGCGCCGAACACGGTCTTGATGGCGTTGATCTCGGGAATGTCGCCCACCGGCGTCGAAGTGGCGTGGGGATTGATATAGTCCACCGGGCCCTTGATGTTTTGCAGCGCCATCTGCATGCAGCGCACCGCGCCTTCGCCTGACGGGGCCACCATGTCGGCGCCGTCTGCGGTGGCGCCATAGCCCACCAGTTCGGCATGGATGCGCGCGCCGCGCGCCTTGGCGTGTTCCAGTTCTTCCAGCACCAGGATGCCGCCGCCGCCGGAAATGAC
>CANGRN010000066.1 GCA_947455695.1 Alphaproteobacteria bacterium | reverse complement strand
TCTCGGCCAGCATCTCGGCGCGGCGCACCAGCGGCAGGCCCAGCAGGCGGGCGGCGTCGAACTCGACATTGCCGGGCTTCACCGCCGAGGAATAGACCACGGCATGGGCATCTTTGAGATTGTCGGCATTGTGGCCGACATGGATGGTCATGCCCAGGCTGCGCAGCCGCTTGACGTTGGCATTCTCGGCCGCGTCGCTGCCCTGAACCTTGTAACCCAGATTGTGCATGATCTCGGCGATGCCGCTCATGCCGATGCCGCCGATACCGATGAAATGGATGGCGCCGATATCGAGCGGGACGCGGGTGGTGACGGTGACCATTACGCAGCGCTCCGCATGATGGATTGCACCGCATCGGCCAATTTGCCGGCGGCGTTTGGTGTCGCCAGCGCGTGCGCGGCGGCGGCGCGGCGGGCCAGGGCCAGCGGGTCCGAGAAAATCCTGATCAGCATCTGGGCCAATGAATCCGGGCTCAGATCGCGCTGCGCCACCCGCCAGCCGGCGTCGGCGCGGGCCAGGATATCGGCGTTGGGCGTCTGGTTGTCGTCCAGCGCGCCGGGCAGCGGCACCAGGATGGCGGGACGGCCGATCGCCATCAGCTCGGCCACCGTGCCGGCGCCGGAGCGGGCGATCACCAGATGAGTCTCGGCCATGCGCCTGGGCAGGTCGGAGAAGAAGCTCTGCAGCTCGGCGCGGATCTCGGCATTGCGATAGATCTCGCGAACCTGCTCGATGTCCTCGGGGCGGCATTGCTGCACCACCGACAGGCGCATCTTCATTTCATGCGGCAACCGGGTCAGGGCGGCGGGCACGATCTCGCTCAGGGCGCGGGCGCCCTGGCTGCCGCCGAATACCAGCAGGCGCAGCGGCCCGCTCGTCTCGGGCACATTATAAGGTGCGGCCCACAGCGCCTCGACCTCGGGGCGCAGGGGATTGCCGGTCAGCACGACCTTGGACGCATCGGTGGGGGCAAAGCGGGCGATGGGGAAGGCCGCCGCGACCAGCTTCACTTTATTCATGACCAGCCGGTTAGCGCGGCCGACCACGGCATTCTGCTCGATGATGGCGGTGGGCAGGCGCGCCAGATTGGCGGCCACCATCACCGGCACGCTGGGATATCCACCGAAACCGACCACCGCATCGGGCTTCAGCTTCAGCAGCTTGGCAAAGGCGATGGCGATGCCGGCCGCGATCTTGAAGGGCGCGGCGATGGCGTTGAAGGGCGAGGACGGCACCGTCTCGATCCGGGCGCGCGGGAATGCGGTGGCATAATTGGCGAAACGGCTATCGGTCATCACCACGATCTCGCAGCCGCGCTTGACCAGTTCGCCCGCCAGCGCCTGGGCGGGGAACAGATGCCCGCCGGTGCCGCCTGCTGACAGGACAACAAGGCTCATGCGCGCACCATGAAGAAGGTGGGATCGTCGCGCGTGGCCATGCGAATGTTGGGACGCTGGCGGGTAACCGCCAGGGCAAAGCCCATGGTTAGCGCCACGGCAAACAGCGAGGAACCGCCATAGGATATAAAGGGCAAGGTCATGCCCTTGGCCGGCAGCAGCGACACCGCCACGCCCATGTTGATGAAGGCCTGCACGGCGGTCACCACGGCCAGGCCCGCGCCCGCCAATTGCGCGAAAGGCTCGCGGGCAGCGGCCGAACGCAAGAGCAGCCGCACGGTCAGGATGCAGAACATCAGGGCGATCAACCCGCACAGCAGGAAGCCGAACTCCTCGCCCGCCACCGCAAAGATGAAGTCGGAATGGGCGTCGGGAATGCGGTACTTGATGGTGCCTGCGCCGGGGCCGACACCGGCAAGCCCGCCATGGGCAAAGGCCTTCAGCGCCAGCCCGGCCTGATAGCCGGTGCCGTCCTCGCTGAGATACTGCTCCACACGGTGATGCACATGGGGAAAGATTTCATAGGCGACAAAGCCCAGCGCCCCGGCAATGCCGATGCCCGCGCCGACCCACACAAAGGACATGCCCCAGAAGAACAGCATGGCGCCCCACAGGCACAGCAGCAGGCCGGTCTGGCCCACATCCGGCTGGCGGATCAGGATCAGCAGTGCCGGCACCAGCAGCAGAAACGTCACCAGCGGCTTGGGGATCGCCAGCGGCTGGCGGTCGGCCAGCACCGCGGCGGCCAGGATCGCGAAACTGGGCTTGAGGAATTCCGACGGCTGCAGCGCAAACGGCCCCAGATCCAGCTCACGGCGCGCGCCCAGCACGTCGGCGCCGATGAACAGCACCAGGAACGATCCGATCAGGGCGCAGGCAAAGGTCACCGCCGCCAGCATGCGGATCTGGCGCAGCGACAGCAGCGACACCGAACACAGGATGCCGATGGCCATGACGGCGAATACCACCTGGCGCGCGGTATAGCGGAAGTCGCCGGCCGAAAGCGGCCCGCCGGTGATGGCGGGGCTGGCGGCAAAGGCCAGCATCAAGCCGATGCCGGCCAGCACCAGCATGCAAAGCAGCGCAACCCGGTCCACCGTGAACCACCAGTTGGCAAACCCGCTTTTGTCGGACCGGTTCAGCATCATGCCACCTTCACGTCACGGGGCAATTTGGACACCAGGGTGCGGAAGACATCGCCGCGCTGTTCGAAATCCTTGAACTGATCGTAGGAGGCGCAGGCCGGCGACAGCAGCACCACGGGCGCGGGCGCCGAAGAGGCGGCCGCATCGGCAGCAGCCTTGGCCACCGCCACATCCAATGTGCCGGACATGTCGTAAGGCGCCTTGCCGTCCAGGGTGCGGGCGAAGGCGGGCGCCGCCTCGCCGATCAGATAGGCCCTGCGCACCCGGGGGAAGAATTCGGACAGGCTTTCGATGCCGCCTTCCTTGGGCTTGCCGCCGGCGATCCAGAAAATGTCGGGATAGACCGCCAACGCCCGGGCCGTGGCGTCGGCATTAGTGGCCTTGGAGTCATTGATGAAGGCGGCCTTGCCGATATGGCCGACATCTTCCATCCGGTGCGCCAGCCCCGGGAAGCTGGCGATGGCCGCGGCGATGGCCTTGGTATCCGAAATAAAGGGCCGCACCGCGCCATAGGCCAGCGCCGCATTCTGCCAATTGTGTGCGCCCGGCAACCGTGCGGCGGCCGACATGTCCATGACCTTCACCGCGCGCGCGCCCATGGCGTCATACAAAGTGCCGTCCACCACGAAGATGCCGCGGCCCAGCACCTTGCCCACCGAAACCGGATGGGCCTGGGCGCCGCCGGCGGCCGAAAGCTGGGTGAAGATGGCCGAGGAATGGGCATCGTCCACGCCGATCACGACCTGCCCGTCCTTGGCGGTCTGGCGCATCAGCCGGGCCTTGATGGCGGCGTAATTCTCCATCGTGCCGTGACGGTCGATATGGTCGGGCGACAGGTTGGACAGGATGCCGACATCGGGTGTCAGGCCCGGCGCCAGATCGATCTGGAAGCTGGACATTTCCAGCACATAGATGGTCTTGGCCGAGGGCGGCGACAGCTCCAGCACCGACTTGCCGATATTGCCGCCGATCTGGGCGTCGAAGCCGCAGCTGGTCAGGATATGCCCCACCAGCGCGGTAGTGGTGGACTTGCCATTGGTGCCGGTGATGGCGATCACGGGCGCCTTGGCGCTGCCGCTGGGATCGGGACGGATTTCATGGGCAAAAAGTTCGACATCGCCGATGATGCGCACCCCGGCGCGATTGGCATGTTCCACCACGCCATGGGGCTTGGGGTGGGTCAGCGGCACGCCGGGCGACAGGATCAGTGCGGCGATCGTCTCCCACGGCCATTCGCGCCACGGCATCAGTTCGGCGCCTTCCTGGCCGCCCAGGTCGCGCGCATTGCTGTCATCGTCCCAGGCAATCACCCGCGTACCGCCGGCCACCAGCGCGCGCACTGCGCCCAGCCCGGTGCGGGCCAGGCCGAAGATGGCGACGGTGCGATTGGCGAAGGCGCGGCTTGGGATCATCTAGCGAAGCTTCAAGGTTGCAAGGCCGAGCAACGCCAGCACCACCGCCACGATCCAGAAACGGATCACGATGGTGGGCTCGGTCCAGCCCAGCTGTTCATAATGGTGATGAATGGGCGCCATCCGGAAGACGCGCTTGCCGGTGAGCTTGAAGGAAACCACCTGCACCACGACGGAAACGGTTTCCAGCACGAACAAACCGCCCACCAGGCCCAGCACTATCTCGTGCTTGACCGACACGGCGACCACGCCCAGCGCGCCACCCAGGGGGAGCGATCCGGTATCACCCATGAAGATGGCGGCGGGCGGGGCGTTGTACCAAAGAAAGCCCAGCCCGGCGCCCACCAGCGCCGCCAGGAAGATCGCCAGCTCGCCGGAATATTCGATGTAGGGAATCTGCAGATAGGCGGCGAATTTCTCGTTGCCTACCAGATAGACGATCAGGGTGAAGGTCGCCGCCGCGATCATCACCGGCATGATGGCCAGCCCGTCCAGCCCGTCGGTGAAATTCACCGCGTTGGCGGCGCCGGCGATGACAAAGACGCCGACCACCAGAAAGAACAGGCCCAGCGGCAGCAGCGCCGCCTTGAAGAAGGGAACCGCCAGCGCGCCCGACAAGGCCGGCGTCTCGGACTGCATGATCAGCCAGGTGGCCAGCGCCGCCACGCCGAACTCGATCAGCAGGCGGCTGCGGCCCGACAAACCATCGGACGTGCGCTTGGTCACCTTGTAATAGTCATCTAGGAAACCCAGCAGGCCATAGCTGACCGTCACCAGGAGCGCGATCCAGACATAGCGGTTGGACAGGCTGGCCCACAGCACGGTGGAGCTGATCCAGGGAATCAGGATCAGCAGCCCACCCATCGTCGGGGTGCCGGCCTTTTCCAGGATGTGGCGCTGGGGACCGTCGGCGCGGATCGGCTGACCCTTGCCCTGCTTCACCTTCAGCCAGCGGATCAGCATGGGATTGATCATGAAGGCGATCATCAGCGCGGTGACGATGGCGCCCACCGCGCGGAAGCTGAGATATTTGAACAGGCGGAAGAAGGCGAGCTGGTCGGTATGGGTGAGAAGCGACAGGTAATAAAGCATCAGGCGCCCTTCTCTTGCTTGAGAGCTTCCACGATCACGGACATGCGCGCGCCGTTGGAGCCTTTGACCAGCACGGTGTCGCCGGGTTGCAGCGCCTTGGTCACCATCGGCAGCAGCGCTATAGCGTTTTCGGCATAGCCGCCGCGGCGCGAAGCCGGCAGCGCATCCCACAAGGCCTTCATCTGCACGCCGCTGGCGAACACCAGGTCGGTCTTGTTCGCATCAATCGGCGCGGCCAGGCCGGCATGATGTGCGACGCCCCCCTCGCCCATTTCCAGCATATCGCCGAGGACCGCGATCTTGCGGCCCTTGGCATTACCCAGCAGCGCCAGCGCCGCCGCCATGGAGGCGGGATTGGCGTTATAGCTTTCGTCGATGACCGAAATGCCATTTGCCTCAAAGCGCGCGCCGCGACCTTTCAAAGCGGTGAAGTTCTTCAGGGCGGCGGCGGCATTCAGCACATCGCCTTCCAGCAGCGCGATGGCGGCCAGCGCACCCACCACATTCTGGGCGATATGCTCGCCCGGCGCACCGACAAGACAATCCACCACCACGCCCAGGATATCGGCCTTGACGCGCATGCCTTCGCCGTCGGCCGTGAAGGAGATCAACCTGGCGTCCCCGCCCCTGCCGAAGGTGACGATGCGCGAGACCTGCGCCTGCCTGGCGCGTGCCTTCAACCGGTCGGCATAGGGGCTGTCGGACGGGATCAGGCCCGCACCGCCCGGGAGCAGGCCTTCGAAGATTTCCGACTTGGCATCGGCGATGGATTCGCAGTTGCCGAAGAATTCCAGATGCGCCGGGGCAATGGTGGTGATCAGCGCCACGTGCGGGCGCACGAAACTGACCAAATTCCGCAGTTCCCCGAAATGGTTCATGCCCACTTCAAAGATGCCGTATTCGGCGTCGCGCGGCAGGGCAGCAAGGCTCAGCGGCACGCCCCAGTGATTGTTGTAGCTGGCGGCGCTGGCATGGGTGCGGCCCAGCGCATTGCAGGCCAGGCGCAGGATTTCCTTGGTGGTGGTTTTTCCGGCGCTGCCGGTGACGGCGAGAATCTTCGCGTTGCTGCGCGCCCGGGCGGCACGCGCCAGGTCTTCCAGCCCGCGCTGGGTATGGCCGACGATGAGCAGCGCACCCGTCACACCATCAGGGATGTGGGTCACCAGGGCGGCGCCGGCCTTGGCCTCGAAAGCGGCGCGCACAAAATCATGGCCGTCGCGATTGTCACCCTTCAGAGCGACGAACAGGTCGCCTTCCTGAATGGTACGGGTGTCGATCGACAGTCCGTTCACGGCGAAAGGCCTGGACGCCTTGCCCAATGTCGCAGTTTCAGCTTCGGCGGAGGACCACAGGCTCATGCCGCGCGTCCCCCAAGGGCCAGCGCGGCGGCAATCGCCTGTTCGCGGTCCGAAAAGGGGAACACTTCGCCCTTTATATACTGGCCCGTCTCGTGGCCCTTGCCGGCGATGATCAGCACATCACCAGTCTTCAAATCCGCCATGGCCGTGCGGATCGCCTCGGCACGGTCGCCAATCTCGCGCGCACCCGGCGCCGCCGCCAGGATTTCGCGCCGGATGGCGGCGGCATCCTCGGTGCGGGGATTGTCGTCGGTGACGATCACGTCATCGGCCAGCTTCACAGCCGCCGCGCCCATCAGCGGACGCTTGCCCTTGTCGCGGTCGCCGCCGCAGCCGAACACCACATGCAGCTGGCCCGCAGTGTGGGGACGCAGCGCTTCCAGAACCTTTTCCAGCGAATCCGGTGTGTGGGCGTAATCGACATAGACCGGCGCGCCCGAAGCGGCGAAGGCAACCTTCTCCATCCGCCCCGGTGCACCTTTCAGGTGCTCCAGCGCGGCGAACACCTTGGCGGCATCCTCGCCCAGGCCAATCGCAAGCCCCGCCGCCACCAGCGCATTCGAGGCCTGGAAGGCGCCGGCTTGCGGCAGTTCGACGTAATAGATCTTGCCCTGGTAATGCAGGGTCAGCGCCTGAGCGCCGCCGCGGTCTTCGCGGCGATCCAGCTGGATGGTTTCGCCCTTGCGTCCCACGGTAATGAGCTTCAGCCCGCGCGCCTGCGCAGCGGCGATGAAGCGATCCGCATGATCGGCATCGGCATTGATGACCGCCACGCCGCCTTCGGCCACCACTTCGGAAAACAGCCGCAGCTTGGCGGTCAGGTAATCCTCGAAGGTGGGATGATAATCCATATGGTCGCGGGTGATGTTGGTGAAGCCGCAACCTTTGATCCGCACGCCGTCCAGCCGATGCTGGTCC
>CANGRN010000065.1 GCA_947455695.1 Alphaproteobacteria bacterium | reverse complement strand
GGGCACCCAGTTCGGCGCCAATGGTACGCCATCCCAGTTCGATTACGGCTATGGCTATAACGGCCTGCCGGCGACCCCCAATCGCACTGCAGGCGGTGGCACCAACAATTGCTCCTCCGGCGGTTACTGCCTCGGTGGCGATCAGGCTGGCGCTCAGGGTCCCTACAACTCGATCGTGGCGCGCCTGGTGCGCGGCAATGCGTATATGCGCCTGTCCTACGATCTGACCGACAATATCCAGCTCTATGGCAGCGCGATCTATTCCGAGGTCGTGACCTGGGACAAGCCGACCCAGTCCTTCTTCAAGTCGGACAATCTGTCGATCGGTTGCGACAATCCCTTCCTGCCGACCAGCGTTGCCCAGGCCTGCTTGGCCAACAATGGCCAGACCGCTCTCTATAACAGCCAGTTCACCAGCATCTCGCAGCCCGCGGGCGGCATCGCCGGCACAAGCGGCAACCTGTATGCGCCGTCCGCTGCCGATCTCGCCAGTGGTCCGCAGGGCGGCTTTGTCAACAACGGCTTCTCCACCGGCTACACGGCCGGCAAGATGCAGTATGGCGCCCAGAACTCGGTCCTGCAGAACGTCGAAAACTATAACAACCGCACCACCCGCCGTTATGTCCTGGGTGCGGAAGGTTCGTTCAACCTGTTCGACACCGACTGGGCCTTCAAGGCCTATGGCCAGCATGGCGAGGTGGACTTCCACAACACGCTCGAAAACATCCTGATCACCCCCTATTACAACGCCGCGATCGATGCGGTGCAGGTGACCGCCAACAACCAAGCATCCTTCCCGGGCGTTCCGGTTGGCAGCATCATTTGCCGTTCCGTCGCCGCCCGTTCCGTGGGCTGCCAGCCGCTGAATATCATCGGCACCAACGGCGCCTCGCCGGCGGCCCGCAGCTTTGTGCAGGGCCTGAATGCCGATGGCAGCAGCACCGGCGCCAATGGCCGGGATCCGACCCAGATCGTCCGTACCCGCCAGGAAGTCCTCGACGTCGGCGTGTCCGGCGCGCCCTTCTCGACTTGGGCCGGCAAGGTCGACATCGCCACCGGCTTCCAGTTCCGCGAAGAATCGCTGCGCGGCCAGAGCGATTGCGCCTCGCGCGGCAATTGCGCCAACGAAGTGTTTGACGGCGTGCAATACGGTCCGGCCGGCAATCCGCTGCTCAATGCCGGCAGCACCATCAACGGCCAGGCGTTCCCGCCCGCGTCGCCCAACTGGTATGCCGGCAATTTCCAGCCCGCCCGCGGCTATTTCCACGAATGGGAAACCTTCGGCGAAGTGAACGTCCCGCTGCTGGACGATCCGGCCTGGGGCCGAATCAACACAAACCTCGCGGGCCGTTACACCCACTACAGCACTTCGGGCGATGTCGAGACCTGGAAGGTGGGCGCGACCTGGGATACGCCTCTGGACGGCCTGCGTCTGCGCGCCTTGCAGTCGCGTGACGTGCGCGCGCCGAATCTGGCGGAACTGTTCGCCGGCGCCCGCGTCAACAACGGCTCGGTCACCGATCCCTTCACCTGCTGCTCGAACGGCCCTGGCGATACCGCCAACCGGACCATCAGCCCGCTGCCCAACCCCATCACCGCCAATCCCAACCTGAAGCCCGAAAAGGGCCAGACGACGGAAGTGGGTCTGGTGTGGTCGCCGTCTTATATTCCGGGCCTCAATTTCTCGGCCACCTACTATCGCATCGGCGTCAAGAGCATCATTGCCCAGTTGGGTCAGGCCGATCAGATCAACCTGTGCTTCAATGGCAATGCCTTCCAGTGCTCCTTCATCCAGACCAATGGCCAGCCCTGGGCGGTCGGCGGCGTGATCAACACGGCCCTGACGCACAGCAGCCCCACTCTCCAGACCACGCCGCAGGTCAATTTGGCCTCGGTGGTCACCGATGGTGTCGACTATGAAGCCAGCTATCGCTTCGCGGTTGATGACGCGATCGACTGGGGCCTGGGCGGTGACGTCACCATCCGCATGCTGGCCACCAATGTGATGAAGTTTCAAACCAATCCGGGCTTCATCGGCGCGTTTGTCAGCGAAACCGCCGGCAGCAATGGCGGCAATACGCCCCATTGGAAGGTGTTCTTCACCCAGGGTTATGACGCCGACAATTGGGGCCTGTTCCTCAACGAACGCTGGTTCAGCCAAGGTGTGATCAACCGCGCTTGGTTTGCCTGCGCCGCCAACTGCCCCGCGCCGGTGGACAGCAACCATCCCACGGTCAGCAGCAACTATATGCCGGGTGAGCTCTACTTCGACATCGGCGGTCACTATGACCTGACCGAACACTCCTCGCTGTATTTCAAGATCGACAACCTGACCAATCAGAATCCGGGCAATGCCAATCCCTTCACGCCCCTCAACCAGAGCTCGAACACCAATCCGACTCTGTATGACGTGATCGGCCGGTACTACACGATCGGGTTCCGCTTCACGCACTAGTCTGTGATCTGCAGATTGATGGCGGCCATCCTGACGGGTGGCCGCCATTATCTTTTTGGGCCGCAGGAGGCGCGCCGCCGCAATTGAACGCGGCGCCAAGCTGGGACAGACTTCCTCCCGGCTGGAAGAGGGTCGTCCATGACATCGAAAATGTTGCGCCTGTTGGCGGCACCCGCGCTGGCGATCCTGCTCACCGGGCCCGCCTGGGCCGCGGACAGCTACGTGGCCAATCTGGGTCCCATGCCGCTGGACCAGGCCAGCAACAAGGACAAGCTGGGCCGCGGCGAGGCCACTGCCACCCTGGAAGGCAAGACCCTCACCGTCACGGGCAGTTTCGGCGGCCTGCCGTCCCCCGCCACCCGGGCGCATCTGATTGTGGGCCTGGCCATCGGCGTACCAGGCACCGAGAGCCTGGATCTGACCGTATCCCCGGCCGACAGCGGCACCGTGTCGGGCACCCTGACGGTGAATGCCAAACAGGCCGCCGCTTTCCGCACCGGCAAGCTTTACATCCAGATCGACAGCCAGAAGGCGCCCACCGGCAATCTCTGGGGCTGGCTGCTGCCCAGGCATTTCGATGCCGCTGCCGGTGTGCCCCAGGCGGGCCCATGGTTCCTGCCGCAGCTCGATACGCCCACCCGCTAGGAAGATGCCCATGAAGGTCCAAACTCTGAAGTTGGGTGCCGTGCTGGTGGCGGTAGCCGCCGGCGCGATGGCGCTGGGCACGCAAAGTGCCACCTCGCAGGCGCCAGGTCCCTTTACCGCCTCCCAGGCCACTGCCGGCCATGGCGCCTATCTGCAGAATTGCGCCTCCTGCCATAACCGCACTTTGGCGGGCGGCGGCGAAGCCCCGCCGCTGGTGGGTTCGCCCTTCATCAGCAGTTGGGGCAAGCGCGGCGCCAATGAATTGTATGAAGTGATCAAGGCGTCCATGCCCATGGGCAATGGCGGGTCGCTGCCGGCAGAGACCTATCAGCAGATCGCCGCCTTCATCTTCCAGGCCAATGGTGCGGCCCCGGGCGCCGCCGCCTTCAACGGCACCGCCAAGACGCCGATCGCCAGTTTCGCCACCGGCAAGACGCCGGCCGGCCTTCTGGATGCGCCCGTTGCAGCAGCGCCGGCCAGCCGCCGTGCGCCTGCCATGCCGATGGGCCTGGTGGTGAGTGGGACGGTGAAGAACTACACGCCGGTCACCGACGCGATGCTCACCCATCCCGATGAAAAAGACTGGCTGATGCACCGGGGCAATTACCAGGCCTGGGACTTCAGCCGTCTCAAGCAGATCAACACGTCGAACGTCGCAAACCTGCAGCTGCGCTGGGTCTATGCGATGGACGAGGGCGGGCGTCAGCAATTCAATCCGCTGGTGCATGACGGCACCATGTTCCTGTCCAACAACCGCACCAACACGGTGCAGGCGGTGGATGCGAAGACCGGCGAGCTGATCTGGGAGAACCGCATCGGCCCGGTGGTGGACAATCTGCAAAACGCCACGCGCACCATGGCGCTGTACGGCAACCTGCTGTTCTACGGCGCCACCAGCGCCACGGTGCATGCACTGGACGCGCGCACCGGCAAGGAAGTCTGGGCGACCAAGATTTCCAGCTACAAGGACGACAAGGTCGGCGGCATGACCGTCATCAAGGGCAAGCTGCTGGTCGGGCTGACCCGCTGCGACGATCTTTCAGTGCAGGACCATTGCTGGATTGCCGCTTACGACACAGCCAACGGCAAGCTGCTGTGGAAGACGCTGACCGTTGCCGACAAGGGAACCCTGGGCGGCAACACATGGGGCAATCTGCCCGACGACAAGCGCGCGGGCGCCGATGCCTGGATCACCGGCTCCTATGATCCCGAACTGAACCTGACCTATTGGGGCACCGGCCAGGCCAAGCCCTCGCGCCGCGACGAACGCGGCACCGATGGCGATGCGCTGTTTTCCAACTCGACGCTGGCGCTCAATCCCGATACCGGCAAGTTGCAATGGTATTACCAGAACGCGCCGGGCGAATCCCTGGACCTGGATGAAGTCTATGAGCGGGTTCTGATCGATCATGGCGACCAGAAGATCGTGCTGGAAGTGGGCAAGACCGGCATTCTGTGGAAGCTGGATCGCACCAACGGCAGGTTCCTGGATCTGGCGCAGACGGTTTTCCAGAATGTCTGGGTCAAGTTCGACAAGAAGACGGGGCGTCCGACCTATCGCGACGACATCATCCACCAGAAGCCCGGCACACCGATCGCGTCCTGCCCCAGTCCCGAAGGCGGCCATGACTGGCCCGCGACCAGCTATTTCCAGCCGGAGGATATTTTCCTGGTGCCGCTGAGCCAGACCTGCGCCATGTACGGCGCCGGCGGCCAGCAATTCTATGAAATGCCGGGCAGCAACGGCAATCTGGGCCGCATCTCGGCCTATGAAGCGCGCACCCTGAAGCCCCTTTGGACATGGCAGCAGCGCGCGCCCTTCCTAACCAGCATCATCTCCACCGCCGGCGGCGTCGGCTTTGTCGGCGACTTCGACCGGGTGTTCAAAGCCTTCGATGTCAGGACCGGCAAGACCTTGTGGGATACGCGGCTGGGCACTGGCGTTCAGGGCTTCCCCATCACCTTCAGCGTGGGCGGCGAACAGTTTGTTGCCGTCACCACCGGCACCCAGGGCGGCAGCCCGGTGCAGAAGCCCAGCACCATGCTGCAGGAAGTGCACCGTTCCCAGACCGGTCAGGCGGTCTATGTCTTCGCTTTGCCCAAGCAGCGCTGATAGTGCCGGACCGTCCTGCGCTGCATTTCGAGCGGGCCGGGCAGGGCGTGCCGCTTCTGCTGATCCCCGGTGCGCTGGGCACCGGTGCGGGCGATTTTGCGGCACAGATCGAATGGTTTGCCGCGCGCCGTTTCGACGTGATTGCGCCGGACCCGCGCGGCTATGGCAAATCGCGACCGCCGCCGCGCGAATTTCCACCCGATTTCTACCACCGGGATGCCGGCGACATGTTCGCACTGATGACGGCGCTGGGGCATGACCGCTTCGCCGCCATCGGCTGGAGCGACGGCGCCAATATCGCCACCATCATGGCCGCCACCTGTCCCGAACGCGTGTCCAGGCTGGTGGTGTTCGGCGGCCAGTCCTTCCTGACGGCGGAGGAAATTGCCGCCCTCAACGATATCCGCAAGATTTCGGCCTGGTCGCCGCGCGCCGCCCAGGCGATGCGCGCTGTGTATGGCGATGAACTGGACGATCTGTGGGACCGTTATGTCGCCGGCCAGGAAGCCTTGTTCAACGCCGGCGGCGATCTCTATGCCGGCCTGCTGGCCCAGGTGACATGCCCCACCCTGGTGCTGCACGGCGCCAGGGACCCGCTGGTCCCGGGCCTGCACCCGCAGGCCATCCATCGCGGCATCGCCGGCTCGCACCTGCACATATTCCCCGACGGCAAGCACAATATCCACCAGCGCTTTGCCGAGGACTTCAATGCCATGGTCCTTGCCTTTCTCACCAAGCCGGATTTAAGCGACGGCTGCAAAACCCGTATTCTTGCCCTATCATCGGGCACCAATGACAAGACCCGCAAAAGACAAAGGCTCCTCGTGACCGACCGGCTGATCTCGATTTTCCCCACCACCATACTGAACCGTCATCTGGACGGCATGGAGGAGGTCAACCAGCAGCTGTCCGCGCTGGTGGCGCAGATCGCGGCGAGCGAACCAAACAACACCACCGGCACGACGACCGAGGGCGGTTTCCAGACCAAGGAGGACCTGTTCCAGCGCGACAATCCCGGCATCAATGCGCTCAAGCCGCATATCCTCCAGGCGGTGCAGGAATATGCCAGCCATGTGATGCGTCAGGAGCTGCAGCGCCCACCCGCAAAGGTGGACTTCATTCTCTGGGGCTGGGCGGTGTCGTACAAAGCGGGCCACACCCAGGGCTTGCATGTGCATCCGGGCGCCAATGTCAGCGGCGTCTATTATGTCAGCGCGCCGCCGTCGGCGCTGGCGCCGGGCGATACCGGCAAGATTTCCTTTTACGATCCGCGCCCCCGCGCCACCATGATCCAGCTGCCTTATCAGGTGAACCGCCACCGCGTTGCGCCCGTTCCCGGCGACATGTACCTGTTTCCCTCCTGGCTGGAGCATTCGGTATCGGCCTTCCAGGGCGAGGGGGAGCGGCTTTGCATCGCTTTCAACGCCAAGCTGATTTTGGAATAACTGTAATATAATCAACAGCTTGCGTCTGTTGCACGGGGCCGGATGAGCAACGCCCTCAAGATTGAAAAGCTGCGCGCCACGGCGGGGAAGCTGTACGCAGCGGGGCAGTGGGATGAAGCGGAAAGGCTCTGCCGCCGCATCCTCGAACTGCATCGCACCGATCTTGCGGCGCGCACCATGATCGGCGAAATCCGCCTGAGCCAGGGCCGCGCGGCCGAGGCGCTCGCGATCCTCGATCCTCTGGTGGCGGAAGCACCCGGCGACGCCGGCATCCGCGCCCAGCGCGGCTTGGCGCTGCAGGACCTGGGCCGGCGGGAAGAGGCGTTGGCCGATTTCGACCAGGCGTTGGCGATCAAGCCCGGCCATGTCATCAGCCTTTTGTATCGTGGCAACCTGTTTCTGGAATCGGGCGCGTTCGACACCGCGCTCGCCGCCTATGAGCAACTGCTCGGGAGCGCGCCCGGCTATGACGAGGCCTGGTTCCGCCGCGGCACCGCACTGTGGCTGCTGGAGCGGTTCGAGGATGCGCTGGCCAGCTACGCCAATGCGCTGGCGCTCAACCCCGCCCGCTTCGGCGCCGCCTTCAACCGCGGCACGGTGCTGCTCAAGCTGGACCGTTACGACGAAGCTTTCGTCGCCTTCGAACAGGCGCGCAACATTGCGCTGGCCCATCC
>CANGRN010000064.1 GCA_947455695.1 Alphaproteobacteria bacterium | reverse complement strand
ATATCGGCCCCGACGCCACCATCACGCTCGATTTCGCGCTGGCCCGCATGACCGGGGTGATCGAAAAGCTGCTGGTCTATCCCGAGCGGATGCAGAAAAACCTGGATGCCACCCACGGCCTGGTGCACAGCCAGCGCGTGTTGCTGGCCCTGACCCAGGCGGGCCTGGCGCGCGAAGACAGCTACCGGCTGGTGCAGAAGAACGCCATGCGGGCCTGGAACGGCGAAGGCAACCTTCTGGACCTGCTGAAGGCCGATCCGGACGTTTCCAAGGCGCTTTCCACCGCCCAGCTGGAGGCCATGTTCGACCTCGGCTATCACCTGAGCCGGGTCGACACGATCTTCAAGCGCGTGTTTGGGTGAGAAGCGGTGCGCGGCCGCTTAGCGACAGCGTAGCGGCGACCATGAGCAGGTCCAGTGGACCTGCGAAAGAGACGAACGGTCCGTAGCGACGCGCGCCCAAGCGCGTCGCGAGGCCGGAAATAGCTACGGCTTGGCCGCCTCGGCCACCGCGCTGTTCAGGCATTCGGTCATCTTCTCGCGGATCACCGTGTCCGAGACCGATTCATCCAGTTCGGACCGGAGCTTGCGGAAGACATCCTCGTCGCCCGCTTCCTGGAAATCGGACGCGATCACCGCAACGATGAAGCTTTCGGCGGCCTCGCCCGACAGGCCCTTTTTCTCGGCCGCCCAGGCGCCCAGCAGCCGGTTGCGCCGGGCTTCCACCTTGAAGCGCAGTTCCGCGTCATGGGCCCACTTGGATTCAAAGGCCTTGCCGCGGTCGTCCATGCCCATCGCCATTCTCAACTCCCTGTAATCGTTTGATATTTTGTGATAGTGCCACGCCATCATGTCAAGATTGCGCCATGTTCCCCGCGAGATGTGGGTATGCGGCGTCAAAACATTGCCGCAGCCGCAGCCAATCCGGTAAGTTTCAATCCCACGGGGCCGCGGGCGGAGCCGCCCTTTTTGACCTAAGGACCACTGCCATGAAGCGCCGCCGCGTCATTTACGAAGGCAAAGCCAAGATCCTTTACGAAGGCACCGAGCCTGGCACCGTCATCCAGTATTTCAAGGACGACGCGACCGCCGGCAATGGCGCCAAGAAGGATACGATCGAGGGCAAGGGCGTCCTCAACAACCGCATCAGCGAATATCTGATGACCCAGCTGGCCGGGATCGGCGTGCCGACCCATTTTGTGCGCCGCCTGAACATGCGCGAGCAGCTGATCAAGGAAGTCGAGATCATTCCGCTGGAAGTGGTGGTGCGCAACGTCGCCGCCGGCTCCATGTCCAAGCGGCTGGGGATCGAGGAAGGCACCGCCCTGCCCCGCTCCATCATCGAATATTACTACAAGAATGACAGCCTGAATGACCCCTGGGTCAGCGAAGAGCACATCACCGCCTTTGGCTGGGCCAGCCCCCAGGACCTGGACGACATGGTCAACCTGACCATCCGGGTGAACGACTTCCTGTCGGGCCTTTTCCTGGGCGCCGGCATCAAGCTGGTGGACTTCAAGCTGGAGTTCGGCCGGCTGTGGGAAAATGACTATATGCGCATCGTGCTGGCCGACGAGATCAGCCCGGACAATTGCCGGCTGTGGGACGTCACCACCAACGAGAAGATGGACAAGGACCGTTTCCGCCGCGACATGGGCGGCGTGATCGAAGCCTATAGCGAAGTCGCAAAGCGCTTGGGAATCATGCCCGAATCGGTGCAAGGCGAGAACAAAGGTCCCGTCCTCGTACAGTGAGTTCTGCCGTGAAAGCCCGCGTTTTTATTACTCTCAAGAATGGCGTCCTGGACCCCCAGGGCAAGGCCATCGGCCATGCCCTGAACGGGTTGGGCTTCGGCTCTGTCGGCGAAGTGCGCCAGGGCACGGTGATCGATCTGGAGCTCTCCGGCAGCGATGTCGAAAAGGCCAGGACCGACCTCAAGGCGATGTGCGAAAAGCTGCTCGCCAACACCGTGATCGAAAAATACGAGATCGAAATCAAGCAATGAAATCCGCGGTCATCGTTTTCCCCGCTTCCAACTGCGACCGTGACGCCAAGGTGGCGCTGGAGCAGATGACGGGCAAGACGCCCGCCATGGTCTGGCACCAGGACAGCGAATTGCCGGATGTGGACCTGGTGGTCCTGCCGGGCGGTTTCTCCTATGGCGACTATCTGCGCTGCGGCGCCATGGCCAGCCAGTCGGCGGTGATGCGCTCGGTCAAGGCGCATGCCGACAAGGGCGGCATGGTGCTGGGCATCTGCAACGGTTTCCAGGTGCTGACCGAAAGCCACATGCTGCCGGGCGCCCTGATGCGCAACGCCGCGCTGAAATTTGTCTGCAAGCCGGTGGGCCTGGAGGTCCAGGAAACCCAGTCCGGCTTTACCCGCAAATATGAAAACGGCCAGCGCGTGACCTTCCCGGTGGCGCATGGCGAAGGCAGCTATTTCGCCGATGAAGACACGCTGGACCGCCTGGAAGGCGAGAACCGCGTCGCCTTCCGTTATGCCAAGGGCGAGAACCCCAACGGCTCGGCGCGCAATATCGCCGGGATCCTGAGCGAAAAGCGCAATGTGCTGGGCCTGATGCCCCATCCCGAACGGGTGGTGGATGACGTGTTGGGCGGCACCGACGGCCGCGGGCTTTTCCAAAGCCTGATCGAAGCCCTTTCTTGAGACGAGCATGACCCAGATCACGCCTGCCATGGTCAAAGAACATGGCCTGTCCGAAGCCGAATATCAGAAGATTCTCGACCTGATGGGCCGCGAGCCTTCGTTCGTGGAACTGGGCATCTTCAGCGTGATGTGGTCGGAGCATTGCTCCTACAAGTCCACCCGCGCCCATCTGAAGAAACTGCCGACCAAGGCGCCCTGGGTGATCCAGGGCCCGGGCGAGAATGCCGGCGTCATCGATATCGGCGACGGCGATGCCGCTATCTTCAAGATGGAAAGCCACAACCATCCCAGCTTCATCGAGCCCTATCAGGGCGCGGCGACCGGCGTGGGCGGCATCATGCGCGACGTCTTCACCATGGGCGCACGCCCCATCGCCATGATGAATGCGCTGCGCTTTGGCGAACCGTCGCATCCCAAGACCCGCCACCTGGTGTCGGGCGTGGTGTCGGGTATCGGCGGCTATGGCAACTGCATGGGCGTGCCGACCGTGGGCGGCGAGGTCAATTTCCATCCCAGCTACAACGGCAACATCCTGGTCAACGCCATGTGCGTGGGCCTGGCGCGCCAGGACAAAATATTCCTGTCGGCCGCCAAGGGCGCCGGCAATCCGGTGGTCTATGTCGGCTCCAAGACGGGCCGCGACGGCATCCATGGCGCCACCATGGCGTCAGCCGAGTTCGACGACGCGTCCGAGGAAAAGCGCCCCACCGTGCAGGTCGGCGATCCCTTCACCGAAAAGCTGCTGCTGGAAGCCTGTCTCGAGCTGATGGCGACCGACGCCATCATCGCCATCCAGGACATGGGCGCGGCCGGCCTCACGTCCTCCTCCGCCGAAATGGGCGACAAGGGCGGCAGCGGCATTGAATTGGACCTCGACAAGGTGCCCCAGCGCGAAACCAACATGACCGCGTACGAGATGATGCTTTCGGAAAGCCAGGAACGCATGCTGGCGGTGCTGAAGCCCGGCCGCGAGGCCCAGGCGGAAGCCATCTTCAAGAAGTGGGAACTGGACTTCGCCGTCATCGGCATCACCACCGACACCAGCCGTCTTGTCGTCAAGCACAAGGGCAAGGTCGAAGCCGACATGCCCATCACCGCCCTGTCGGATGCGGCGCCAATCTATGAGCGCCCCTACACCGAGCGCAAGCCGATGGCGGGCGAACCCGCTTACGACAAATCGAAGGGCGTGCTGGCTTCGCTCAAGACCATCCTGGCCTCGCCCGACATGGCTTCGCGCCGCTGGGTCTGGGAACAGTATGACCATACCGTGATGTCCGACACGGTGCAGGTGCCCGGCGGCGACGCCGCGGTGGTGCGCATCCATGGCACGGGCAAGGCGCTGGCCATCACCACCGACGTGACGCCGCGCTATTGCAGGCCCGACCCCTTTGAAGGCGGCAAGCAGGCCGTGGCCGAAGCCTGGCGCAACCTGACCGCGGTGGGCGCATTGCCGCTGGCCGTCACCGACAACCTGAATTACGGCAATCCGCAAAAGCCCGAGATCATGTGGGAAATCGTGGCCGGCATTGACGGCATCGGCGCCGCCTGCCGGGCGCTGGACTTCCCCGTCATCGGCGGCAACTGCTCGCTCTACAATGAAACCAATGGCGAAGGCATCCTGCCCACCCCCGCCATCGGCGCCGTCGGCCTGATGAAGGACGTCACAAAGATGGCAACGGTGGCGTTCAAGCGGGCGGGCGACGTGATCATCCTGATCGGCGAGACCAAAGGCCATCTGGGCCAGTCCATCTATCTGCGCGAGATCGAAGGCCGTGAAGAAGGCGCCAGCCCCAAGGTTGATCTTGCCATCGAAAAGAAGCACGGCGATTTTGTGCGCCGGCTGATCGAAACCGGCCGCGTCGACACCGTGCATGACGTGTCCGATGGCGGCCTGGCTGTCGCGATCGCCGAAATGGCGATGCCGCGCGGCATCGGCGCCTCGGTCGGCATTGCCGGCTTGCCGGATGCCATTCCGTTCTGGTTCGGCGAGGATCAGGCCCGCTATGTGATCGCCGCGCCCTTTGCGGAGGCCGAAAAGATCGTCGCCGAAGCCACCGCCGCGTCCATCACCGTGGCCGAACTTGGCAAGACCGGCGGGGACAGGATCACGCTGGACGACAAGGACAGCGTGGCTGTTGCCGAGCTCAAGGCCGGTTTCGAAAACTGGTTTCCCAATTTCATGGCGGGCGAAGAAATCCCGGTGACGAACTAAGGATTGATGCCATGGGCATGAAGGGCAGCGAAATCGAGAAGTTCATCAAGGACGCGTTTCCCGACGCGGATATCGAGATGAAGGACCTGGCCGGCGACGACAATCACTGGGCCGCCGTTGTGAAATCATCCGCCTTCAAGGGCAAGACGCGCGTGGCCCAGCACCAGATGGTCTATGCCGCGCTCAAGGGCAACATGGGCGGCGTGCTGCATGCCCTGCAGCTGACCACCGTCGCCAAGGATTGAACGTCGCGCCTCGATCGCAGCGGTGCTAGGATGTCGCCGCTTTTGGTGAGTTGGGCATGTTCCGGACATTGGCGGCCACCGCGACACTGATCATGATGCTGGCTCAGGCCGGCGCCCAGCATCTGGGCAATCACGCCGCCAATCCGTATGTGCTGGGCGGCGCCAGCAATGCGACCAGCCGGCCTGCGCCCACACCCAATCCTCCACCGAGGCTCTCTGACTCGCGTCCGCCCATTCTTCCCTACGACCCGGACGTGACCAACGAAAACCGTTCGGTTTACTCGCCCGACGGCACCCGCAATCCCTATGGCGCGGGCAATGTTTATTCTCCCACCGCGACGACCAATCCATACGCCAAGCCGCGTACGGACAAGCACTAGAACTGGTCGCCCCAGCCCAGCTTCCGCACGCGGCGGTATTCGTCCTTGTCGCGTGACGCCACGAATGCGCTGCGCAGCCCGCTTGCATCGCACAGCTTGAAGGTCAGGCCAGGCTTGGTTTCCAGCACCGGCGCCAGGATGCGCGCGCCGCTGCTGACCTTTTCCCGGGCCACCACGACATAGCTGTAGCGCTCATCCTCGAACGGCACATTGGCGCCCTTGAGCAGCATATGATCGCGGCTGCGCGGCAGTCTTTGGCTGAAGTGGCACCAATCGTCTCCGGCCATCGGACAGGCATTGTCATGCGTGCAGGGCGCCGCCACATGTGCGCCGTCCTCGATCAGCGCCGTGCGCGCCGCGCGGATGCGGGCAAAGCCTTCCGGCGTACCCGGTTCGATCAGCGCCAGCACCTGCGCGCCCGAGGCCCACAAATGCCGCGCCGTTGCCGCCGCAGAAGCTTGCGGCAATTCGGCCAGGACATAGCTGGCGACCATGAGAGCGGCGTGCGGCTTGTCCGCGCCAAGATCACCGGAGAGAATGTCCGCGCCCGCCAATGGTCCGCCATCGGCCAGCTTGCGCGCCAGGCTGCGCAGCGCGGGGTTGTGATCCAGCATGGTGACGGAGGTGAGCTCCGGCCATTGCATCACCGCCGCCCAGCTGGCCGCGCCCGTGCCGGCGCCCACGTCCAGCAGGCTGGCGGGCGCAAAGTCCGGCAGCACCTCCACAAGCCGCGCGAACACCGCGGCGCAGGCGGCATAGGTGGCCGGCATGCGCGCGATGGCATAGGCGGCCGCCTGGGCCGGCGTGACAATGGCCCCCGACGTGGCGCCCTTGCGGTAACCGGCGGATTGCTGCTGCGCGGCCGCAATCATGTCGGCGCGCGGAACCCCTTCCAGCAGGGCTGCGATGGCGGTGGTTAAGGCGGGCGGCAGTTGCATCAAAACCCTGCAAAAACGGGGGGCTTTATGGTCGGTCGCTCCCGCTCGCGCGGACGCTCCGGGGGCCGCCTTGACCCCTATCTCCCCCATGCTTAGATCATAGCCGACTTAGCGAGGAAGTTCCCGATGTCTGATGTCCAGGCCCGCATTGCCGACGAAGTGAAGAGCAACGATGTGCTGCTGTTCATGAAGGGCACCCCCGGCTTTCCGCAGTGCGGCTTCTCGGCCGTGACGGTGCAGATCCTGTCCCACCTCGGCGTCAAGTTCAAAGCCGTGAACGTGCTGGAAGACCCCGAAATCCGGGAAGGCATCAAGACCTATTCCAACTGGCCGACCATCCCCCAGCTGTATGTGAAGGGCGAATTCGTGGGCGGCTGCGACATCATCAAGGAAATGTTCGAGCAGGAAGAGCTGGTGCCCTTCCTGGAACAGCATGGCGTGACGCTCGAAACCGCCTGATCCGCCGGCATCTTCAAAAAGCGAAAAGGCCTTTCTTGCGAAAGGCCTTTGTCGTTTCTGGATGGTTTAAAGTCGATCAGAGGCGCTGATCGGCCATGCGGCGCAGGTCGCCGCGATCCAGGTTGGTCATGATCACCCGGTCGGCGCGGTTGTAGCGCACATCCGATGCATCGATCCAAACGGTGCGATTGTTGTCCAGGCGGACCAGCAGGGCCGTGACGCTGCCGCCCCGGCCGCGGCTGGTGTCGGTGACGGTGCCGACGCGGCGGCCATTCATCAGTTGCACCCGGCCACCGATCAGATTGGTGTCGCGGTCCATGACGCTCCAGCGGCCATCGCGGTTCCAGGCGCCGCGGTGATAGGCGTTGCGTTCGGCGGCATAACGGTTGCGCAGTTCGTTGTAGCGGGCATTCTTGTCGTCATATTCCGCCTGCCTGGCGCGATTGTCCT
>CANGRN010000063.1 GCA_947455695.1 Alphaproteobacteria bacterium | reverse complement strand
GATGTGAAAGACGAACTCACCAAGACGCTGCAGACCCAGCTGGCCGCCGCCAAGCTGGTGGATGCGGTCAATGCCTATACCGATGCCCGCTCCGGCGGCGCCGAAATGAAGGACGCGGCCAAGAAGGCCGGGATGAAGCTGGGCCACCTGGCCGGCGTGGACATCACCGGCATGGGCAAGGATGGCGTCAAGGCCGACGTGCCCGCCGATCCGGAATTCCTGCCCGCCCTGTTCCGGGGTGAAGTGGGCGAGGACGTCGATCCCTTCGCCACCAAGCTGGGCGGCTATTACACCATCCATGTGAACGGCCAGATACCGCCCAAGCTGAAGCCGCTGGACCAGGTGCGCGCCCAGGCGCTGGCCGACTGGACCGCCGAGCAGCGCGGCACCCTGCTGGCCAAGCGCGCCCAGGCGCTGGCCGCCCAGGCGGCCAAGGACAAGTCGCTGGACGGCATCGCCAAGGAATTGAAAGTGCCGGTGCAACACAGCCCAGCCCTGACCCGGCAGACCAACGACACCATGTTCGGCGAAGCGATGGTGACCAAGCTGTTCAACGCCCCGGCCGGCGGCGTGGACTTTGGACCGCAAGGCACGTCGGGCAATTATGTGATTGCGCGCATTACCGGCATTTCCCATCCGGCGCTCAACCCGCGCGATCCCGGCTTCCAGGGCGGCATGATGCGCTTCTCCCAATCGGTGGCGGGCGACTTCTCCATCGCCCTGGCCAATGCCGCCCGCATCCGCCAGACCGTGAAGGTGAACCAGAAGCTGGTCCAGTCGGTGACGGGCGCGAACCAGTGACCGCGTCATGATCGAGCCGGCTTTCGACGCCTTCGCTTCCGGTTATGCGCAGGGCCGCGCCCAGCTTGTCTTCACCCGGCTGGTCGCAGACCTAGAGACGCCGGTCTCCGCCTTTCTCAAGCTCGGCGACGGCAAGGACAATGCCTTCCTGCTGGAAAGCGTCCAGGGCGGCGAGACGCGCGGGCGCTATTCCATCATCGGGCTGAAGCCGGACCTGATCTGGCGCTGCCGCAATGGCGTCGCCGAAATCAACCGCAATGCATTGACCCAGACCGACAGCTTCACGCCGGAAAGCGAGAGGCCCCTGGCGAGCCTGCGCGCCCTGACCAGGGAAACAAAGGCGGCCATCCCCAACGGCCTGCCGCCCATGGCCACCGGCCTGTTCGGGTACCTGGGCTATGACATGGCGCGGCAGGTGGAAAACCTGCCCAATCCGCCGCCTGACACGCTGGGCCTGCCCGACGCCATCCTGCTGCGTCCCACCATCACCGCGATCTTCGACAGCGTGAAGGACGAGATCATCGTCATCACCCCCGTCTGGATCGACAAGAGCGTGGACGCCAAGGCCGCCTATGCCCGCGCCACCGCGCGGCTGGACGAAGCCGTCGCCGCGCTGGAAGCCCCTGCCCCGCATCCGGCGCCGGTGCCCGCCAACCTGCCCACCGGCGTGCCGGTGGAATCCAACATGACCAAGGACGAGTATTTCGCCGTGGTCGCGCGCGCCAAGGAATACATCATGGCGGGCGATGTGTTTCAGGTGGTGCCATCCCAGCGCTTCCGCCGGCCCTTTACCCTGCCGCCATTCTCGCTCTACCGCGCCCTGCGCCGGCTGAACCCTTCGCCCTATCTCTATTACCTGTCGATGCCCGGCTTCCAGATCGTGGGCTCCAGCCCCGAAGTGCTGGTGCGGCTGCGCGACGGCAAGGTCACCATCCGCCCCATCGCCGGCACGCGCTGGAGAGGCAAGACGCCCGAAGAAGACAAGGCGCTGGCCGAAGACCTGATGAGCGATCCCAAGGAGCGGGCCGAGCATCTGATGTTGATCGACCTGGGCCGCAACGATGTCGGCCGCATCGCCAAGACCGGCGCGGTGAAAGTCACTGACAGCTTCTTCATCGAGCGCTACAGCCATGTGATGCACTTGGTGTCCAACGTCGAGGGCGAAATCCGCGACGGCCTGGACGCGGTGGACGCGCTGGCCGCAGGGTTACCCGCCGGCACCCTGACGGGCGCGCCCAAGATCCGCGCCATGGAAATCATCGACGAGTTCGAAAAGGAAAAGCGCGGCGCCGCCTATGCCGGCGCGGTGGGCTATTTCGCCGCCGACGGCTCGATGGACACCTGCATCGTGCTGCGCACGGCCCTGGTCAAGGACGGCATCATGTATGTGCAGGCCGGCGGCGGCGTTGTGGCCGACAGCGTGCCGGAGGCCGAGTATCAGGAGACCATCAACAAGTCGAAGGCCCTGCTCGCCGCCGCCGAGGAAGCCGTCCGCTTCGCTTCCGCCGCCAAAAAAGGCCAGTAGGCCAGGGAACTTTTTCAGCTAAACCCCGTTAGCGCCTCGATATGGGGGCCGCGTTGAACCAGCACATCGACAGCAAAACCGCTTTCCTGACCGGGGGCGGCGCCACGGCGGAGCTTATCGCCCGCCATGACTGGTCCCCATCATTGGGCCCCATCGAATCCTGGCCGCAAAGCCTCAAGACCACCGTCGGCCTGTTGCTGCACTCCCCGGTGCCGCTGGTCCTGCTATGGGGCGAAGACGGCATCATGATCTACAACGACGCCTATTCGGTTTTTGCCGGCAATCGCCATCCCCGGCTGCTGGGCAGCAAGGTGCTGGAAGGCTGGCCGGAAGCGGCCGAATTGAATGCGCTTGTGATGAAGACCGGCCTGGCCGGCAAGACACTGTCCTACAAGGATCGCGAGATCTCGCTCAATCGCCGGGGCACCTTCGAACCCTGCTGGCTGGACCTGGACTATTCGCCGGTGATCGATGAAAGCGGCGAGCCCGGCGGTGTCATCGCCGTGGTGGTGGAAACCACCGAACGTGTCCGGGCCGAGCGCAAGGCGGCGGCCGAACGCGAGGCGCTGCGTCAGCTCAATGCCGAACTGGAATCGCGCGTCATCGCCCATTCCCTGGCACGCGGCCGCACATGGCAGCTCAGCCCCGACATCCTCGGCGTGTTGAATGCGGATGGCTATTTCGAAACCTCCAATCCGGCCTGGCAAATGATCCTGGGGTGGAGCGAACGCGAGATCGCCACCACCCGCTTCTTCGACTTCATCCATCCCGACGACCAGGCCAGGACCCAGGACGCGTGGGTGGCGGCGATGGAACGCGGCGAACCGGCGCTGCGGTTCGAGAACCGCTATCGCCACAAGGATGGCGGCTATCGCTGGCTGTCCTGGGTCGCGGTACCCGACGGCGGCAAGATCTATTGCAACGCGCGCGACGTTACGGCCGAAAAGGACCAGGAAGCCGAATTGCTGCAAGCCCAGGATGCGCTGCGCCAGGCCCAGAAGATGGAAGCGGTCGGCCAGCTGACCGGCGGCATCGCCCATGACTTCAACAACCTGCTGCAAGGCATCACCGGCGCGCTCGACCGCGTGCAGCACCGCATTTCCGGCGGACGCCCCGCGGAAGCCGAGCGTTTCGTGAAGGCAGCGATGGAAGCCGCAAGCCGCGCCGCATCCCTGACCCATCGCCTGCTGGCCTTCTCGCGGCGCCAGACGCTGGACCCCAGGCCCGTCGATCCCAACCGCCTGATCGGCGGCATGGAAGAGCTGATCAATCGCACCATGGGCCCCAATGTTTCGGTGGAAGTGGTGGGCGCGGCCGGGGCGTGGCCGATCCGGGTCGATCCCTCGCAGCTGGAGAACTCGCTGCTCAACCTGTGCATCAATGCCCGCGATGCCATGCCCGATGGCGGCAAGCTGACCATCGAGACGGCCAACAAGTGGCTGGACGACCGCGCCGCCCGGGAACGCGAGCTGACGCCGGGCCAGTATGTTTCGCTTTGCGTCACCGATACCGGCACCGGCATGACGCCCGAAGTCATCGCGCGGGCCTTCGATCCATTTTTCACGACCAAGCCGCTGGGCCACGGCACGGGGCTGGGCCTGTCCATGATCTATGGCTTTGTGCGCCAGTCCGGCGGCCAGGTGCGCATCTATTCGGAAATCGGCAAGGGCACCACCATGTGCCTGTATTTCCCGCGCCACCAGGGCGCGGTGGAAGACGAAGCCGAACGCGCCAATGAAATGTTCGAGCGCGGCTTCGGCGAGACCGTGCTGGTGGTGGACGACGAGGCCACCGTTCGGATGCTGATCTCCGAAGTGCTGAGCGAAAGCTATTACAACATCCTGGAAGCGGGCGATGGGCCGTCAGCGCTCAAGATTTTGGAGACCAGCAAGCGCATAGACCTGATGATCACCGATGTCGGACTGCCCGGCGGCATGAATGGCCGCCAGGTGGCGGACGCGGCGCGTGTGATGCGCAAGGATTTGAAAGTGCTGTTCATCACCGGTTACGCGGAGAATGCCGTGGTCGGCAACGGCCACCTGGACCGGGGCATGGAGGTGCTGGCCAAACCCTTCGCCATGTCCACTTTGGCGAACAAGGTTCGCGAGATGATCGAGAGCTAACGCGCCGCAACGGCGGTTTCGCGCCTGGCTTTCAACCGCATCGCCTCGTCCAGCGGCACCAGGGTCACGCCGTGATCCTTCGCCAGCCACTCTTTCAACCATCGCAAGGTCGCGTCATGGGGATGGCCGATGGCGATGGCGACGCCGCTGCGCTTGGCCTCGCGCGCCAGCATCTCTAGCTGCGCGCTGACCGCCGCCTCGCGCTGGTCGTCATCCAGGAAGATGTCGCGGCCCGCCGTCATCACCCCCGCGGCCCGCGCCGCGGCCGGCACGGCGCTGTCCGGCCCGGTGCGGGAATCGAAGAAGAACAGGTGCCGCGCCCGCAAAGTCGCCATCACCGGCGCCAGTCCCGCCGCGTCGGCGGTGAACCGGCTGCCTTCATGGTTGTTGATCCCCACCAGGCCGGGCACCCGCGCCAGGCTCCAGCCCAGGCGGCGGGTTATTTCGTCGGGCGTCATGCCGATCCTGAGGGTCATGGGTCCCGGGTCCTCGCGTCCCAGCGCCTGCATCGGCACATGGGCCAGCACCAGATGGCCCTTGCGGGCGGCGGCTTCCGCCAGGAAAGGCGTGGTCTCGGCAAAGGGCAAGAAGGACATCGCCACCGCCTGCGGCAGCGCCATGGCACGGTCGGTGCCGGCCAGATCCTCGCCCAGGTCATCAATGCAGATGGCGATCACAGGCCGTGCCCCGCGAAGTGCCGGCGCCGGACCGCGTTGCATGTCCAGGATCGCCCGGTTCAGCCAATCGGGCATGGGGGACGGCGTCACCGGATACAGGACCTGCGGTGTGTAGCGGCTTTCGCGGAAGCCTTGCGGTACAAAGAAGTGCGCGACGCCATGCGCCAAACCATCCGGCGCGGCGGCTTCGGCCGCGATGCCTGGAATGGCGGCTTCCACGAATTTGGGAATGCCCGCCAGCGCCGCGGCACCGCCCAGCACCAACCCGGCGCCGAACAGCACCGTGAAGGCAATCTCGGGCATGCGCCGAATCAGGGATTCGCGGTCCATGCCGCACTCTGCGGCAGGGGGAACGTCTGTCAATCAGCCGCGACGGGTGCGCCGCCGCCAGAGACGGCGCGCCCTCCCCCGAAGCGAAGCGACCGCGGGGGAGGTGGTCGGTCCATAGCATCAGCGTATGGACGCGCTTGCGATGCGAAGGACGGAGGGGGAAACCAAAAAGCAAACGCGCCTAGTCGGCTGCGACCGGTGCTCCACCGCCTGAAACAGCGCGTTTGCACAGCCACACCATTCCGATCAGCAGGATGCAGATCCAGCCGGACGCCCAGAAGATATCGTTCGCCGCCAGCAGATAGGCCTGGCTGGTCATGGTGCGCGTCACCGCCGCCTTGGCCGCCAGATCCGGGAAGCCCGCGCTGTGCAGGCCCGCCAGCGCCTTGGCCAGCCCCGGCGTGAAGATGGTGGTCTGATCCGCCATCCGGCTCTGGTGCAACGCCTCGCGCCGGTCCCACAGGGTAGTGACGATGGAGGCCGCAAACCCGCCGCCGGTGATGCGCGCGAAGTTGGACAGGCCCGAGGCCAGCGGGATTTTCTGCGGCGGTATCCCGTCCAGCAAAATCGTGATCATAGCCAGGAAGAAGGTCGCCATGGCGATGCCCTGCACCAGCAGCGGCAGCATGAAGTCCACGAAGCTGGCATCGGCGGTGAAATTAGACCGCATCAGGTATGAGACGCCAAACGCGATATAGGCCACCGTGGCGATGATGCGCGCATCCACCTTGCTCATCAGCTTGGCCGACAGCGGCGTCAGCAGCACCGCGATCACGCCGGTGGGCGCCGCCACCAGTCCTGCCCAGGTGGCGGTGTAACCAACCTGGGTCTGCAGCCACAGCGGCATCAAGAGGTTGCAGGCGAAGAACACCGCATAGCCCAGGCAGAATGCCAGCGTGCCCAATGCGAAGTTGCGGCTCTTGAACAGCGACAGGTCCACGATGGGATTCTTGGCCGTCAGCTCCCAGATCAGGAAGGCGGCAAAGCCGATGGCCGTGACGATGGCCAGGATCACGATCTGGGTCGAGGCGAACCAGTCCAGATCCTTGCCCTGGTCCAGCATTACCTGCAGCGCACCGACCCAGACCACCAGCAGGCCCAGGCCGACCGTGTCGATGGGCAGCTTGCGCGTCGGTGTCTCGCGCGTCTTCATGTTTTGCCAGCACAGGAAGGTGACCGCCAGGCCCACGGGCACGTTGATCAGGAAGATCCAGCCCCAGTGGTAATTGTCCGAGATATAGCCGCCCAGGATGGGGCCGCAGATCGGCGCGACCAGGGTGGTGATGGACCAGATGCCCAGCGCCGCGCCGCGCCGGTCAGAGGGAAAGATCGAGATCAAAAGCGCCTGGCTGCCCGGGATCATGGGACCCGACACGCCCCCCTGCAGGATGCGGAAGAAGATCAGCGACGGCAGGCTCCAGGCGATGCCGCACAGAAAGGACGCGATGGTGAACAGCAGCACCGAAACCACGAAGGTCCGCACCACGCCGTAGCGCCCCATCAGCCAGCCGGTCAGCGGCACGCCGATGCCGTTGGCCACCGCAAACGCGGTGATCACCCAGGTGCCCTGGTTGGTGGAGACGCCCAGATTGCCCGAAATGGTGGGCAGCGAGACATTGGCGATAGTGGAATCCAGCACCTGCATGAAGGTGCCCATCGCCAGCGCCAGCGCCGTGACGGCCAGCAGGCCGCCCGTCATCGGCTTGAGGTCGCTGCCGGGGGCACTCACCGTGCGACACCACCATTGGCCTTCAGGCTTTTGGCGATCATGGCATCGGCCGCCGGACCGGAATCCTCGCCCGTATTGGCGCGGGTGGTGCCGCCGCTGACGCGGATGGTGATCAGCGGGCCGGACTGGTCGCGCACATCGACTTCCACCGCGACGCTGAGGCCCTCGCGCAGG
>CANGRN010000062.1 GCA_947455695.1 Alphaproteobacteria bacterium | reverse complement strand
TTCCCAATGGCTTGACGGTCGTTTCCGACCCGATGCCGGGGCTTGAAAGCGCCGCCTTGGGCATCTGGGTGAACACCGGCAGCCGCAACGAAGACCCGGCCGAGATGGGCGTCTCCCACATGCTGGAGCACATGGCCTTCAAGGGCACCACCACGCGCAGCGCCCGCGCCATCGCCGAAGAGATCGAAGCGGTCGGCGGCGTACTCAACGCCTATACCAGCCGCGAACAGACCGCCTTCCATGCCCGGGTGCTCAAGGCCGATGTGCCGCTGGCGCTGGACATGATCGGCGACATCCTGACCAACCCGACCTTCGAGCAGGCCGAACTGGAGCGCGAGCGCCAGGTGGTGCTGCAGGAACTGGGTCAGGCGCGCGACACCCCCGACGACATCGTGTTCGATCATCTGCAGTCGGCCATTTTCAAGGACCAGCCGCTGGGCTGGCCGATCCTGGGCGAAGAAGCCACGGTCAACGCCTTCAACCGCGACATGCTCAAGTCCTACATGGCCTCGCATTACCGGCTGGACGGCATGACCCTGATTGCGTCCGGCGCGGTGAACCACGCCGAGATCGTGACGCTGGCGGAAGAAAAATGCGCGGGCCTGAACAAGGGGGCGGTGCCGGACTATGCGCCATCGCGTTACACCGGCGGCGACTTCCGCGAAGTCTCGGACCTGGAACAGGCGCATGTCGTTTACGCCTTTCCCGGTCTTTCGAATGCCGATCCCGATTATTTCGTGGCGCAGATATATGCCACCGCATTGGGCGGGGGCACGTCTTCGCGCCTGTTCCAGGAAGCGCGCGAGAAGCGCGGCCTTTGCTATTCCATCTATGCCTTTTCCAGCGGCTTCCAGGACAGCGGTTTCCTGGGCGTCTATGCCGGCACCGGCGAAAGCGAAGCGGCGGAAATCTCCGCCGTCATCGCCGGCGAGATGGATGCCATTGCCGGCAACCTGACCGAGGCGGAAGTGCAGCGCGCCCGCGCCCAGCTGAAAGTCTCGCTGCTGATGGGCATGGAACGGCCGGGCACCCGCGCCGAACATATTGCCGGCCAGCTCTTTTCCCTGGGCCGGGTGCAGCCGGCGGCGGAAATCGTGGCGCAGCTGGATGCCATCGATGCCGCGGCGGTAAAGCGCTATGCCGCCACGGTGATGCAGGCGGGAAGCCCCACCATCGCGGGCATGGGTCCGGTCCGGAAACTGGAAACCCATGCGGCCTTCACGCGCCGCTTCGGCGTCACCATCGCAGACGCGGCGGAATAATGGTCAAGGCCGCTTTCGCAAAGACCAGCCCCATCGCCTTCATGCGCGGGCTCACCTTTCCGGGCGGCCAGCAGCCGGTGATCCACGGGCAGGGCATCTATCTGCGCTATCCGCGCATCGCCGATTATCCGGTGTGGAGCAAGCTGCGCGCCGAAAGCCGCGAGTTCCTGACACCCTGGGAACCGGTCTGGGCCGATGACGAGCTGTCGCGCGGCGCCTTTCGCCGCCGCATCAAGCGCTACCAGAAAGAGACGCGGCTGGATTCGGCCTATGTCTTCTTCGTGATGCGCGCCAGCGATGATGCGCTGCTGGGCGGCTGCACCCTGTCCAATGTGCGGCGCGGCGTCACCCAATGCTGCACGCTTGGTTATTGGGTGGGATCGAAATTCGCCAATCAGGGTCACATGACCCGGGCGGTGAAGGCGCTGGTGCCTTTCGTCTTCCGCACGCTGGGGCTGCACCGGATCGAAGCGGCCTGTCTGACCGGCAACCTGGCCTCGCAGAAGCTGCTGGCCCGCTGCGGGTTCCGCCAGGAAGGGCTGGCCCGCCGTTACCTGTTGATCAACGGGGAATGGGCCGATCACCTGCTCTTTGCTGTGCTCAAGGAAGAGGCGCAGCTAGGTTAGCGCGCGCCCGGCGACACAGGATTCATGAACAAATTTCGCCGCATAGTGTTTGCCTGCGTTGCGCTTCTGGCGGCGGCGCCGGCGCTTGCTGCGCCGCCCGCCAAGCCCGCACCCCAGGCGCCCCAGGTCAATTTCGGCAAGACCGACAATGTGCTGGAACTGAAATCCGCGCTGTCGCCCTACAAGGCGCCGGGCGGTGCCGAGGATGACGGCTCCCGCTGGTACATCGTGCAGGTCAGCAATGACACGGTGCGCCCCGCCACCCGCGTGCTGCTGGCAGGCCAGCCGCCGCGCGCCGCTCTTTCCTTGCTGCCGCGCCGTACCCGGCCCGCGATCCTGGCATTGGCCAGTTCGGATTCCGGCACGGTGGTGGAAACCGCTTCGGCTTACGGCCGCCGCGCCTGGCGCGTGATCGTGCCGCCGGTCTCGACCGTGGGCCTTGCCATCCGTGTCGGCTCGGCCGACAGCCCGCCCGCCATCGGCGCCTGGACCGAGCCGGCGCTGTCTTCTCACAACCGCCAGCTGGCGATTTTCATCACCGCGGTGGGGGCGCTGATTGCGGCTGCGGCGCTGATCACCGGCGGCCTGGCCGTATTGATCGGTCATGCCGCACCGCGCTGGGTGGCCATCACGCTGTTGATGCTGCTGGCAAGCTGGCTGTCGGGCACCGGCATGTTCGACGGCAACCTGGCCACCCGCATCGGCGGGCCCTTTGGCCTGTCGGCCTTTCTCACGGCGCTGGCGCTGGCGGCGGGCACGCAGCTGGCCAATGCCATCATCCCGGTGCGCGACACCTGGCCCAAATACGAAAAGCATTTCCACCGCACCGTCTGGGGCCTGATCGCGCTGGGCGCGGCGGCCTATCTGGGGCTGCCGGGCGCCACCTTGCTGACCGACATCGCCATCGTGCTGGGCTCCATCGGGGTTGCGGCCTATCTGGTCTATTGCGGCCGCAGCGGCCACAAGGCGGCGCAGGTCATCGCCCCCAGCGCCGGCGCTTTCGCATTGGTTGCACTGGCTGCCGCCGTGATGGCGGTCGGCGGGCTGGGCGAAAATCTCACCGGCCCGGCGGCGACCGGCGGTTTTGCGGCGGCGGGCGCCATCCTGCTGGCGCTGGCGGTGATCGCCAGCGAAGAAATCGCGGTGCTGCCGTTCCTGCACGGCTCCTATGCCGCCAAGCTGCTGGAAGAGCAGGCGCCGGCCGACGAGACGCAGGCAGTCGACATCAATGCGCCCTTCAACAGCCTGGCGCGCGCCGCGATCGGCGCGGCGCATCAGGGCGTGTTCGATCTGGATTTCCGCGCCGGGCTTCTCACGCTTTCGACCGAAGCCGCGCAGATGGTGGGCCTGTCCATGCATGAAACCACCCTGTCGCATGGCGACTGGGTGAACCATGTCCATCCCGAGGACCGCGAGATCTATACGCGCGTGCTGGAGGAATATCGCCAGCGTCCCGGCCTGGCGTTCCGGCTGGAATTCCGTGCCCGGGGCGGCAGCGGTCCCTATCGCTGGCTGGAGCTGCGCGCCACCATCGTCAGCGAACAGGATGTGCCGTCCGATTGCCTGGGCCTAATCTCCGACGTCACCCAACGCAAGGAAGCCGAATTCGCGCAACTGGCCGCCGAAAGCGAGCGCAAGCGCGATGCCGCCCTGCCACGCGACGCGCTGACCGGGCTCGGCAACCGCGTGGCATTGATGGAAGCGCTGGATGCGCTGGGCGATGGCTTCGACAAGTCGCTGTTCGCGCTGCTGGACATTGACCGCTTCAAGGCCATCCATGGCAGCCTGGGTGATGCCGGCGCCGACAGTATTCTGAAGATGGCCGCCGAACGCCTCTCGGGCCTGGGCGAGCCGGCGCAGATTTTCCGCGTCGGCGGCGACAGTTTCGCATTGCTGTTTCCCAATCCCCGCCGCGCGCCCCAGCCCATCGGCAATGCGCTGGCGGAAGCCTGCGGCAAGCCCTATGGCGTGGGTGGCCGCGAAGTCTTCGCGCCCTGCAGCGTGGGCATGGCCACCGGCCAGCAGAGTGAAGACCCCTTTGCCCTGATCAAGAATGCGGAATTGGCGTTGATCGCCGCCAAGCGCCAGGGCGGCGCCTGCGCCCGGCTCTATTCCGCCGAACTGGAAATCCTGGCGCCGGGCGACAGCGTGGCGCTGGAAAGCGAATTGCGCCACGCCCTGACCGCCGACCAGCTCGACGTTTTCTACCAGCCAATCATCCGGCTTTCCGACCGGTCGGTGGCGGGCTTTGAGGCGCTGCTGCGCTGGCAGCATCCCATCAAGGGCCTGATCTCGCCCGGCGACTTCATCGCCCATTCCGAGGAAACCGGATTGATCGTGGAACTGGGGCGGTTTGCCCTGGAGCGCGCCGCCACCGACCTGGCGCATTGGCAGCGTTATTTCCCGCTCAAGCCGCCTCTTTTCGTCAGCGTCAATTTCTCCCGCCGCCAGTTGAAGGATGCCGGGTTCGAAGCGCTGCTCAAAATGATCCTGTCGGGCAGCGGCATCGCCGAGGGCACCCTGAACCTGGAAATCACCGAAAGCGCCATCGCCGCCGACCCCAAGATGCCCCAGATCATGGCGCGCATCCGTGCCGCCGGCGCCGGGCTGTCGATCGACGATTTCGGCACCGGGGCCAGCACCCTCAGCGAATTCCGCACCCTGCCGGTGGATACGGTCAAGATCGACAAGGCGTTCCTGGCCCGCCATGGCGGCACCGACATCGATACCGATGGCGAGGTTGTGCTGTCGGGCATCGTGTCCATGGCCCATGAGCTGAAGCGCGCGGTGGTGGCCGAAGGCGTGGAAAGCGAGGCCGATGCCCAGTTTCTCGCCAGGATTGGCTGCGAATTCGGCCAGGGCTATTATTTTTCCCAGCCGCTCGATGGCGCAGCGGCACTGGAATACATTGCCAGGCATTATAGCGTAGCAGCCGCGCCCGAAGTCGGTTGACCCCTTTCACACAACGGAGAACAAGATGACGATCAAAGTCGGCGACAAGATTCCTTCCGCCACCCTGATGGAAATGCAGGACGGCAAGCCCACCCCCGTGCCCACCGACAGCTTCTTTGCCGGCAAGAAGGTGGCGCTGTTCGCGTTGCCCGGCGCCTTCACCCCGACCTGTTCGGCCAAGCATGTTCCGGGCTTCGTGCAGAATTACGATGCGCTGAAAGCCAAGGGCGTCAACGCAATCGCCTGCGTCTCGGTCAATGATGCGTTCGTCATGGGCGCCTGGGGCAAGGACCAGAAGTCCGACGGTTTCGTCCACATGCTGGCCGACGGCAATGGCGATTTCACCCGCGCGCTGGGCCTGGAAATGGACGGCACCAAGTTCGGCATGGGCAAGCGCAGCCAGCGCTATTCCATGATCGTCGATAACGGCGTGGTCACGTCGCTGAATGTCGAAGAACCGGGCGCGTTCGAAGTGTCCAGCGCCGAATATCTGCTGAGCTCCGGCCAGCTGCCGTAACACTCAACGGCGCGGGATCGCATCCCGCGCCAGTTGATCGGCCCGTTCGTTTTCCGGATGACCCGAATGGCCTGCCACCCAGATCCAGTGGATCTTGTGGCGGGCCATTTCGTCATCCAGCGCCCGCCACAGGTCTTCATTCTTGACCGGCTTCTTGTCGGCGGTCTTCCAGCCTTTTCTTTTCCAGTTCAGGATCCATTTCGACGCCCCGTCCATCACATAGCGGGAGTCGGTGTGGATTGTGACCGGGCTGCCATTTTTAAGCGCCTTCAGACCTTGGATCACCGCCATCAGTTCCATGCGGTTGTTGGTGGTGGCTGCTTCACCGCCGCTCAATTCCTTTTCATGGCCGTTCGCGCGCAGGATCGCGCCCCAGCCGCCGGGACCGGGATTTCCCGAACACGCGCCATCGGTAAAAATATCGATCAAAGCCCGTATTCCCGCGCGTGCCTCACCTTGTTGTGGAAGCGCAGCTTCTTGGAATATTCGCGCGGATCCTTGACCCGCACCATGGCGTTGGGGTCCTGGTTCAGCCAGTCATAGGTGCGCGTCAGCAGGAAGCGCAGCGCGGCGCCGCGCATCAGCACGGGCAGGGCGGCGATTTCCGCTTCGCTCAGCGGGCGTGCCGCGCGATAGGCGCTGATCACCGCCTGGCCCTTTGTGATGTTGTAGCTGCCGTCCAGTTCGAAGCACCAGCTGTTGAGCATGGTGGCCAGGTCATAGACGTAGAAATCGTTGCAGGCGAAATAGAAGTCGATCACCCCGCCGACGGCATCGCCCACGAACAGGATATTGTCGGGGAAGAAGTCGGCATGGATCACGCCGCTGGGCAGCTCGCGCGGCCAGGCGGCGGTGATGTTTTCCAGCGAGCCGTTGATCAGCGCGTCCAGACCGTCCTCGATCGTATCGGCGCCGTGAATGGATTCGGCCAGGGGCCGCCAGCCCGCAGGGCCCAGCGCGTTGGCGCGTTTCAGCGCAAAGCCTTCGCCCGCCTTGTGCAGCCCGGCCAGCGCGGCGCCGCCGGCGGCGCAATGCGCCACGTCGGGCCGGCGCAGCGCGATGCCGGTCAGGAAGGTGACTATGGCGGCGTTGCGCCGGTTCAGGCTGACCAGCGACTGTCCGTCCCTGGTCTTGACCGGCAGCGGGCAATGCACCCCGGCCTTGGCCAGATGCTCCATCAGCCCCAGGAAGAAGGGCAGGTCTTCGGCGGCGACGCGCTTTTCATACAGGGTCAGGATGAAGGCGCCGCGGTCGGTCTGCAGGTAGAAGTTCGAGTTCTCGATACCCTCGGCGATGCCCTTGAAGGACAGGGGCACGCCGATGTCGTAACGCTCCAGCAGTGTCTCCAGCTCCTCGAAACTGACCTCGGTGTAAACGGCCATGGCGGCTGAGATTCCTGTCTAAATCATCGGAAAGCTTGGCTTTTCCGGTGTTCTATGCTTTCCATCACGGGACGGCTTGGCTATGGTCCGGCGCCCAAATCGGAGCGCCCGAGGAGTCGGGCCGGGGCGGGGAAAAGTCAAGCGCCACCCCGGTTTTTGGGGCAGCCAAGGAAAGAACTGCGTTGATGAAGGCCCGCCTGTTCCGCACTGTGCCCCTGGCAGCCCTGCTGCTGGTGATGGGCTGCACCACCAAGATTTCGGTCTGCCCGGTGCCTGCCATCCTGGCCGATACCCAGAGCGTGACCATCTTCCGCCCCGGCACCGTGCCCGACCTGGCCAACGAGCTCTACACCGTCTCGCTGATCAATGCGGAAGGCGACTGTACCTACAGCACCAAGAACTCGCTGGTGCATGCTTCGCTGGAGCTGACCTTCCGCGCCACCCGCGTGCCGACCAAGGAAGCGGCGACCTATACCGTGCCCTATTTCGTGGTGATCCACGAGAACGCCAAGATTTTCACCAAGCACATATACCGGCTGCGCTTCACCTTCGCGCCCGGCGCCACGGCGGTGACCATCAAGCAGTCGCCCGATGAACTGGTGCTGCATGTCTCTAACGGCAAGCTGCCCTGGAACTATCAGCAGAT
>CANGRN010000061.1 GCA_947455695.1 Alphaproteobacteria bacterium | reverse complement strand
GCCGTCATCCAGCACCAGCGCCGGAATCTTGCCCAGGGGATTGATGCGGCGGAACTCCGGCTCCTGCATCGGCAGGGTGCGGATCTCTTCCAGCTTCAGGCCCAGCTCATGGGCGATGACGCGGCACTTGCGCGCGAAGGGCGAGGCCGCGTTGCCATAGAGCTTCATCACTTTTCTCCAGCGCGATGCGGGCGCATCGCTTAGTGACCCTCGAAGGCGACCAGCGCCGTCACCGGCTTGCCGATGGCCCGCAGCTTGTCGGCGCCGCCCAGTTCCGGCAGGTCGATTACGAAGGAACAGCCCACGATATTGGCGCCGGCCCGCTCCAGCAGCCTGATGCCGGCAAAAGCGGTGCCACCGGTGGCGATCAGGTCATCGACCAGAAGCACGCGCTCGCCCTTTTCCAGGGCGTCGATATGGATCTCGATCCGGTCACGGCCATATTCCAGGTCGTAATCCTCGCCGATCACGGTGTGGGGCAGCTTGCCCTTCTTGCGCACGGGGATGAATCCCACCGAAAGCTGGTGCGCCACCGCGCCGCCCAGGATGAAGCCGCGCGCTTCCAGGCCGGCGACCTTGTCGATCTTCAGGCCGGCGTAAGGCTGCACCATCTCGTCCACCGCGCGGCGGAAGGCGCGCGGATTGCCGAGCAGGGTGGTGATGTCGCGAAACATGATCCCCGGCTTGGGATAATCGGGAATGGTGCGGATCGTGTCCTTGTAGTCCATCGGATCAAGCCTTTTTGAGAACGCGGCCGGCGACCGCATCGAGTTTCGCCACCAGGGCGGGGTCGCGCTTGTCCGGCGCGGTGATCAGCGCCATGTCCAGCATGGTTTCCACGCCCAGCGGGCAAGGCTGGCGGTCGGGGCCCAGCTTGGGCGCAACCGCCTGGATCAGGCGGCGGGCATTGGCGGCATTCTGGGTCATCACCTTGATGACCGCATCCACCGTCACCGAGTCATGGTCGTCGTGCCAGCAGTCGTAATCGGTCACCATGCCGACAATGGCGTAGGGCAGCTCGGCCTCGCGGGCCAGCTTGGCTTCGGGCATGGCGGTCATGCCGATCACGCTGCAATCCCAGCTGCGATACAGGAAGCTTTCGGCGCGGGTGGAGAATTGCGGACCCTCCATGCATATATAGGTGCCGCCTTCGCTGTGATCGATCTTCTGTTCGCGCGCCGCCAAGGTGAGCGCACCCGACAGGCGCGGGCAGACCGGATGGGCCATGGGCACATGGGCGACAAAGCCGGGACCGAAGAAGCTTTTCTCGCGCGCGAAGGTGCGGTCGATGAACTGGTCGGCCATCACAAAGGTGCCGGGAGGAAGTTCCTCCTTCAGCGAACCGCAGGCCGAGACGCTGATCAGGTCGGTGACGCCGATCCGCTTCAGCACATCGACATTGGCGCGGTAGTTGATCGAGCTGGGGGTCTGGACATGGCCGCGGCCATGGCGCGGCAGGAACACCAGGTCCACGCCGGCAAAGGTTCCGGTCAGAAGCTGGTCCGACGGCTCGCCCCACGGGCTCTTGACCGTCTGCCACTGGGCATTTTCCAGACCGTCGATCTGGTAGACGCCGGATCCACCGATGATGCCAAGTACCGTTTTGGTCATGAAAAAGGGCGCTTCCTGATGGGGAGCGCCCTTTTATCATGGTGGGTCCGGGGGGCAATGCCCCGGATTTATGACAATTAGTGCTGGTCCTTCCAGAGCTTGCGGTACGCCGCAAACAGCAAACCGGCCAGCACGATCAGGAACGCCATGGTGCCGAAGCCGAAGCGCTTGCGCTCTTCCATCTTGGGCTCGCTGGCCCAGGCCAGGAAGGTCACCACGTCATGGGCTTCCTGCTCGATGGTGGCCTTGGTGCCATCCGAATAGGTCACGCCATTGGCGGCGAGCGGCGGCGGCATGGAGATGTTCCAGCCTTCGAAATAGGGATTGAAATACTTGTTCGCCGTCACCTTGAAACCGGCCGGGGCCTTTTCATGGAAGCCGGTCAGGATCGAATAGACATACTGGGCGCCGCCTTCGCGGGCCTTGACGATCATCGACAGGTCCGGCGGCAGGGCGCCGCCATTGTTGGCGCGGGCCGCATTCTCGTTGGGATAGGGCGGCGGGAAATGATCGGCCAGGGTGGCCGAACGCATCAGGGGCGTACCCTTCTCGTCGGTGGTCTCGCCCTTGTCGTTGGGCTCGGCCGGGACCTTCACCGCGGCAGCCAGCGCCTTGGCCTGGGCCTCGGTGAATTCGGGGCCGCCCTTTTCGTCCAGGTTGTGGAACGACAGGTGGTTGGCGGCATGGCAGGCGGCGCAGACTTCCTTGTAGACCTGGAAGCCGCGCTGCAGGGAGCCACGGTCATAAGTGCCGAACGGACCTTCGAACGAGAACTTCTCGTCCTTGGGGTGCAGGCGCTTGGTGTCGATGCCTTCGGCGAAAGCCGCGCTGGAAACCAGCAGACCGGCAGTCGAACCCAGAATCAGGCCGAGAGAAAGAGTCTTCAGGTTCATGGTCATTCTCATTCGGCCGGAGTGGCGGCGTTATCGCCGAACACGGATTGCGCGATGGAGGCGGGAAGCTTCTTGGGCGTCTCGATCAGGCCGATGATCGGCATGATCAACCAGAAGAAGGCGAAGTAGTAGAGCGAGGCGATACGGGCGACCCACACCAGCGGGATACCGAAGCGCGCCGCGTCAACCGCCTGCGCGCCGCAATAGCCCAGCAGCACGCAGCACACCGCGAAGGCCCAGAAGAACTGCTTCATCAGCGGGCGGAAGCGGCAGGAGCGCACCCGGCTGGTGTCCAGCCACGGGATGAACACCAGGGTCACGATGGCGCCGCCCATCACGATCACGCCCAGCAGCTTGTTCGGGATCGAACGCAGCATGGCGTAGAAGGGCAGCAGGTACCATTCCGGCACGATGTCCGGCGGGGTCACCAGCGGATTGGCCGGCTGGTAATTGTCCGGATTGCCGAAGAAGTCCGGCGAATAGAAGACAAAGCCCGCGAACAGGATGACGAACAGCACCAGGTAGAAGGCGTCTTTCACCGTGTAATAGGGGTGGAAAGGCACCGTGTCCTGCGGGCTCTTCACGTCGATGCCCAGCGGGTTGTTGTTGCCCGGCACGTGCAGCGCCCAGATGTGGAGACCCACAACGGCCGCGATGATGAAGGGCAGCAGATAGTGCAGCGAGAAGAAGCGGTTCAGGGTGGCATCACCCACCGCGAAGTCGCCCCACAGCCAGGTGGCGATGTGGTTGCCGATCACCGGGATGGCGCTGAACAGGTTGGTGATGACCGTGGCGCCCCAGAAGGACATCTGGCCCCAGGGCAGCACGTAGCCGAAGAAGGCGGTGGCCATCATCAGGAGATAGATCAGAACGCCGATGATCCAGATCAGCTCGCGCGGCGCCTTGTAGGAGCCGTAATACAGGCCGCGGAACATGTGGATGTAGACCGCCAGGAAGAACATGGACGCGCCATTGGCGTGCATGTAGCGGATCAGCCAGCCGTAATTCACATCGCGCATGATGGCTTCGACGCTGTCGAAGGCCAGGCCCGCATTGGCGACATAATGCATCGCCAGCACCACGCCGGTGATGATCTGCACGCCCAGGCAGAAAGTGAGGATGCCGCCGAAGGTGTACCAGATGTTCAGGTTACGCGGCGTGGGGAAGGTCTGCATCGTGTCGTGCATGAGGCGCGGCAACGGCAGGCGGGCGTCGAGCCAACGCTCGAAACCGGACTTGGGATTGTAGGTCGAAGGGCCAGACATATGTGTTCTCCTCAACCGACCTTGATACGGGTGTCGGACAGAAACGCGTAAGGCGGCACGGGCAGATTCTCCGGCGCCGGGCCTTTGCGGATGCGTCCCGCCGTGTCGTACATCGAACCATGGCAGTGGCAGAGCCAGCCGCCATATTCACCTTCTGGGATCGCCGGGGTGGAAACGGTGGGGGTGCAGCCCAGATGGGTACAGACGCCGATCAGCACCAGCCATTCCGGCTTGATGGCGCGGTTGGCGTCGGTGGCCGGCAGGTTGTCGGCGACGTTGGCGTTGCGCGCATTGTTGTCGGGCAGCGAGGCGACATCCACCGCCTTGGCGGCGGCGATCTCGGCCGGGGTGCGGCGGCGCACGAACAGGGGATGGCCGCGCCACTTATAAACGATCTGCTGGCCGGGCTGGATAGCGGACAGGTCCACTTCGGTGGAAGCCAGCGCCAGCGCCGCGGTCGTGGGGTTCATCTGGTCGATGAAGGGCCAGGCCAAAGCGGCGGCGCCCACCGCGCCCATCGAGGCCGACGCCACATAGATGAAATCGCGTCGCGTGCCCGCGTCACTCGTCGTAGCTGCCACTGGGTCCACCCTTGAATGCTTGAACGGAATACTTGGAGAAGAAACGCCGAACTCTTGCCACAAACAAGCGTGGATCAGGTACTGACGCGGTGACGCGGCAAGTCCCCTTGTTAGCCCCCACCGGCTTGTTCGTTCGGCCGGTAAAATAGAGAGTCGATTTTCGAGGGTCTTGCGGCACGATGACGCAGAAAATGCCTTTCCCGTCCGCGACTTATTCAGGGCCGGGGTGGCAAAAGGGTCAAAACAGGAGGTTTGGGGTGCGTCTGGCGCTATATGAGCCCGATATCCCGCAAAATGCGGGCAGCCTGATGCGGCTGGGGGCCTGCCTGGGGGTGGGCGTCGATATCATCGAGCCCTGTGGATTTCTGCTGTCGGACCGCAATTTTCGCCGGGCCGGGATGGATTACCTCAAAAGCGCCGATATCCGCCGCCATCAGTCCTGGACACAGTTCCGGGACGGATTCGCTTCGCAGGCGGGTGGCCGGCTGGTGCTACTGACCACCAAGGGTGCCATGGCCTATACCGAATTCGCCTTTTCCTCTGCAGATACCCTTTTGGTCGGCCGGGAGAGTGCCGGGGTGCCCGACGCGGTCCATGCGAGCGCCGACGCCCGGCTGGTGATTCCCCTGCTGCCCGGCCTGCGGTCCTTGAATGTCGCACAGGCCGCCGCGATGGTGCTGGGGGAAGCGCTTCGCCAGACTTCTCTGTTTCCGAAGTCCGGCGGCTTTCCAGGGAACGCATAATGGAACTGACACTTTTCCAGCCGAACGGTCTGTGGGCCCTGGCCCAGGTGCTGATGATCGACATCGTGCTGGCAGGCGACAATGCCGTGGTCATCGGCCTGGCCGCCGCGCGCGTTCCGGCGGAATTGCGCAAGAAAGTCATCCTGTGGGGCCTGATCGCCGCCGTGGTGCTGCGCATCGGGCTGGCGATCATCGCCGTGTCGCTGATGCAGGTGATCGGGCTGCGGCTGGCCGGCGGCATTCTTCTTCTATGGGTGTGCTGGCGTTTCTGGCGCGACATCCGCAGCGGCGCCCATGGCCATGATGCGCCGGCGATGGACGCGGGCGCTTCGCTCAAGCGCGCCATCCTGCAGATCGTGCTCGCAGACGTTTCCATGTCGCTGGACAATGTGCTGGCGGTGGCCGGCGCCGCGGTCGGGCACCTGGACGTGCTGATCATCGGCCTGCTCCTGTCGGTGGGGCTGATGGGCACGGCGGCCAATTTCATCGCCAAGCTGCTGGAGCGCTATCGCTGGATCAGTTATGTGGGCCTGGCGATCGTTCTGTATGTGTCGATCAGCATGATCTGGCACGGCGGCGATCAGGTCCTCAAAGCGATCAACTGAGCTTTAGCAACAGACCCGTCGCATCGTCCGACTTCTTGAAGCGCGGAAACTTGTCACCCAGGGCATCACCGGCTTCGATGGTGCGCAGCTCTTCGCCCAGCGCCGCCAATCCCTTGTCCATCGCCGCCGCCATCAGGCTGTCGGCATTGTAGGCGCCATAGTCGGACGCCAGCGCCAGCAGGCCATCGCTGGCCAACAGGATGGTGCTGCCGGGCGCAGCCTTCACGATGCGCCGCGAAGCATGCGCCGCCGCCTTCACATCCGGGCTGAACAGCCAGTTTGCGCCGCTGTTGATGCGGTTGCGGCTGCTGCGCAGCACGGTGAGAAATTCCGGGCGGTTGATGCCGGCTGCAGGGGAGAGATTTTTTTCCTTCCCTACATTCTGGGCGCGCAGCGCTTCGGCGGCGCGCTTGTCGAAGGTCTCGCCGATCATGGTCACCGCCGCATCACCCTGTTTCAGCAGGCCCGCGCAATCACCGAACCACAGGAATTCCACCGCGCCATCGCCCGGCACCGCCAGCATCATGGAGCCGCAGGGTGTCTGCCAAACATCTTCGGGTTCGCGCCTGCGCAACGCTTCAAAGCTTTTCTGGGTATCGGCCAGCGTGGCGCGCAACGCCTTGCGCGCGCCATCGCCGTCCCGCAGATGCGCCATCAAGCGGCGTGCGCCGAACTGGGCGATCCAGGCCGCGTCGCTGGGACCGGGCATCAAGCTGTCGCCCAGCGGCGTGGCGCCATCGATCACCACGGCCGCGACCGTGTCGTGACCAAAGGCATCTTCATTGGCCTTGGCAGGATCGCCCGGCAGGGACAGCGAATCCAGCAATTGCAGTTTCACGCCTGATCCTTTTCGATCACGGCTTTCAACTGGTCGCGGCAGGCGCCTTCATCGGCGGCGAAATCCCCACCCACCCACCAGTCTTCCACCTTTGCCAGCACGCGGCCGACATCGGGCCCTTCGGCCACACCGGCCTGCATCACATCGCGCCCGCTCAGGGGAAAGCGCGGCCGCTGCCAGCTGTCGGCCATTTCCAGCAGCATGCGGAATTGCAGCACGCCCGCGCCTTTTGGCGCGCCGGCCCATTGCAGCAGCACCTTGTCCCGGAAGCGGGCCACGCCGATCCGGTAGAGCAACCGCCGCGCATCCCGCGCCGCCAGCTGGGCCGGAATCTTCTCGCCGCTCAGCGCCTGTTCCAGCCTTGTACGGTCGGCATTGGACAGTTTCAGCGCATCGGCGGTGGCATGGGCGGCATCGTTATCACCGTCGGGCAGCAGGGCCGCCAGCCGCAGGATGGCATCGCGCGCAGACAGATTGTCCGCATCGATTTCCGTCAGCCGTTCCAGCCGCGGCAGGGACAAGGCGCCTGGCAACAGTTCCGTCAATATGCCCGTCGCCGCCATCACCCGCAGCACCGGTGCGGGATTTCCCGCTTCCAGCAGCCGCAGCAATTCCTTTTGCACCCGCTCCGCCGACAGGGTCTTGAGCTTGCCTTTTGCTTCGGCGGCGGCGCGCAGGCCTTCGGCGTCGATCTCACCCTTGCCGTACCAGGCGTGGAAGCGAAACAGGCGCAGCACACGCAGATAATCTTCGGCGATGCGGGTCCTGGCGTCGCCCATGAAGCGCACCTTGCCGGCGATCAGGTCTTCGACCCCGGTGGCGTAATCGAAAATCTCGCCGCTCGCCGACGCATACAT